>NZ_CALPBU010000003.1:0-264626 GCF_943169685.1 Porphyromonas bobii | reverse complement strand
TACGAAGCTTGCCTCAAGATTAGATCTCATTATAAGGGTGGTTATAGACGATGACCTTGATAGGCTACAGGTGTAAAGGCGGTGACGTCATAGCCGAGTAGTACTAATTGCCCGAAAGTTTTTGCCAGAGGTTGTATACCGACTTAGCGATACGTGAGTGAGTATTGTGCGTTTTTATCAAGTCAATGATTGTCTAAATACAGAGATATTTAGGTGGTTATAACGTTGGGGTTCCACCTCTTCCCATTCCGAACAGAGAAGTTAAGCCCAATCGTGCCGATGGTACTGCGTTTCGTGGGAGAGTAGGTAGCCGCCATTTTAAGGAGAGTGGGTGTGATTACGCAAGTGATCACACCCACTTCGTTTTATACAAGGTGATGATGATGCAGTGAGCTTGCTGCTTGCTACCATTCCATTTACTGCTATTCAGCTTGCTATGCCGAGCAAGGCGCGATGCAGCGAGCGATGAGGCACCAAGCTATGCAGTCGCATACTACAGGATGATCTATGGGGTAGGGTGATGGAGCTGATGCGGCTTCGTCACCCTATCGTCGTTTATATGCGTACTGCAAAATCCATAGTGCTTCATATCCGAAGAACTATTCGTTCGGAGGCGAAACGAATAGTCATTTGAAGCCCAAACCAATAGTTGTTCGCCTGCAGAGCAATAGTCGTTTGCAAATCAGCTTAGCCTCAATATGGATTGCTGGTGAGGAGAGCTTTTGATGCAGGAGTCCTATGTCGATGTTGGGCTTTGCTTTTATTGTCGTATCTTTGCGCTTGATTTATTTGGCTGGTTGCGTCCTGTGAATTGGGGATCACCAGCTCCTGAGGCGCTCTTGCTTTTGATTTGTAAGACGTATCTACTCCCTCTACTCTATTCTTAAATATTAGGAACTAATTCTTCACATGAGTAAAATGTACTCAACGCTTCCCACGAAGGAGGCTTACGTAGCGCCCGCACTGGAGCTCTATACGCTCCATACGGGTGATCTGCTTGTTGATCCTTCGGCTCCTGTCGACTATCGTTTTGATGAAATTCAAGGTTATGAACCAGACAACGACTATTAGTATCTCTCGCTGGATGGGCCGTACCTTCCCGCTACTGGCTCTCGCAGCTATGGGGCTCTTTGCCTCTTGTCGCAATGAAGCGACCTCCGAACCCGTACAGACCAAGACTGCTCAAGAGGCAGCTGCCTCTTATCGTGAGGGGGATATTGACTTCCCTCTCGCAGCGGACTTCAATATCACCTTCAGCGAGGAGACGGAGAGCACGCTCCGTGGTATCTCAGCTACGGTCAGCCCCACGCTCAATGCCAAGGGGCGTCATGGTATCACGCTCCCTAATGAGCTGCCTGTACTCTGCATCATCCGCAGTAGTGGCAATGATGAGCCTACCTACTATGAGGCTAAGGCGGTGAAGACTGCCACGGGCTACCACATTGAGAAGGAGCGAATCAAGCTGCGCTCAGGCTCTTACTCTTGCTCCAGGTAAGAAGTGGTACATCATGATCGCTATGGGGGGCACTTACGATGAGAATGCTGGGCAGATGAAGTTCGGCGCAAGCGGTCCTGAAGCTGCCCCTGTAGCTACATCGACTGGTCGCGTAATGGATATCCCTGCTGTATCGCATTGGATGGAGATGCCTACCTATCCCAATGGCCATCCCAAGTGGCCTAAAGACTGGTCGCAGGCTGAGAAGCAGCGTAAGCTCGAGGTATTCCCTCAAGGCGTCCTCTGCCGTGCGACGCTCCGACTGGATGATGCCTATAAGCAGCGGCTAGGGAGCGAACAGGTTGCCCTCAAGGTGAATACACTGCGTATCGTATCGACTTCTCTGAGCTTTGCCGGTTACTTTAGCTTGGCTAAGAATGACCTGCCAGCGGTCGACTTTAAGGGTAAGTCAGAACTCGATCGTGGCGGCGCGAATAATGGCAATCTGATGAAGTGGGTTCCCTCTCAGACTGCAGCTGCGAAGAAGGAGTTTACTGCACTCAATGCTTCTACCCCCGAATATGAGAAGATCTTCACGGGTGATGTCTTCTCTCTGCAGGGCGGAAGTAGCGCAAAGATCTTCTCCGATACTTCTGTTGGCGCTGATGTGAAGCGCAATGTCGCAGCTGGTATCCCCACGATTCTCTTTTGGGCTATCCCTACGAATACGGCTGGTACGAATCTCTCTACGACTCTCATCGCTGAGACGGGTACCAGTAGTAATGCTCGTATCCTCGAGCCTAAGCATACCTATATCTATGGTAAGAAGCATCCTCATCAGGTGCTCTCGGGGAAGAGCGTCTACTTCGATGCGGTCTACTACAACCCCTACACGCCTCTGGACTATATGGCGGAGTACAATCTCATGCGCAAGGAGCCATGGCAGTTTGTGAAAGGTGGTCGCATCCCCTATGGAAGTTCTAATCAGCTTGACACACAGCATGGAGTCAATTCCTTTGCTATGCTGACAATGGGGGAAGTTAAGCAGGTTCAACTATCGCATAATAGTCGAACCTATACCTCTCCTTCTCCTCAGCAGTGGGAAAGTGTCATCCCTATACAGGGGCAAGCTGCCGTGAATCTCTCGGGAGCTCAGACTGTGGATAATGCTTCTGTGAATGTGCAGTTGGGGGCTTCATTGAGGGGAACTACGGTCTATTCTTCCCGTCGTGTAGGTAACGTCGTCTATGCTGTCGCCTTGAGAAACCTTGGCGGAACAAATAAGTATAGCGTGGCTTACCGCTATGAGCGAGTTAATAATCCTGATGCTCCAACAAGGGCAAATCCCTACTTGAGTATTAGCTATACTCGGGCTCGAAACTCTTACCACTTGAACCCTCAGTTCTCGCTAGCAAAAAGTAGTCCGGAGTTATATGACCGTGCCGCATTCCAAGTTGAGGCAGTTCATCTTGGTGCACACTTTGTTGGCGGGGTAGATGATATTGCCAATGAGACGTTTTGGAGCGATCTCTCTATGCGTAAGGAGCGTCGTATTCTTCCTACCCACTATACCTCCTATGAGGTACTAGGTTGGCGGGCCCCTATAACTATTGGTCATCGAGGTACTACTTTCTACTGGATTGGAGATTTATCAAAGACTGCTTTATGTAATGGGGCTTACTTCTGGGGGTCTGGTCTTTCTGATGCACGATTAGGGGAGGTTCTCCGTTTCTCCTGCCGTCCCTTCACTACCGAGGAGCACCCTTAATGGGTAGCTTTCTCCGGTAGAGAATAATATAAAAGGCCGAGGTGCCGCATGTGCTCAGCTGATGCTGAGTCATGCGGCACCTCGGCCTTTTTATGGGAGATGAAGCCGTAGCTCGGGTGCTGCCTACTTGCCGCTCGCTTTACCGACCGCAGCTAAGGGCGAAGGGACAGTAGGCGCACTGCTCGTCGTCCTCGGTCTGTGTGAAGGGCTGGTCGGTGTCGTAGAGTTCGGCTAAGAGCTCATCTACGAGGAGTGCTTCGAAGGACTCCTTGACCTCAGCATAGGGGGCTGCTACTTTGCTTTCCTTTTCACCGATGGGGAAGGTGAGGAGGGGATCGTATTTCTCCCGCTTCGTCACCAAGCCATCATTTCCCTTAAAGCGGAAGATAGCAGGGTGGATCATAGACTCGTCGAGCTTGTAGGTCTGAGCTAAGCCAGCGCAATAGATGAGCGTCTGGAGGATAGCCTTGTTCTTAGGATCCTTGAGCCGCTCTTCCCATCGGAAGTCTACGGGCTTTTTCTTGGGCGTAGAGATCGTGAGTGAGGCATTCCCTGTCTTGTAGTCTACGACGCGATACTTGCCATCGACTTGGTCGATGCGGTCGATGATACCACCGAGATAGGCGGTCTCACCACTGCGGAGCGTGAAGGCGGCATAGACCTCGCTCTCGCTCGCAGCGTAGCTAAAGGATGCGGCATGCGCACTATCCCACTCGAGGAGCTCACGAGCATAGCGCTCGATCGTCTGGCAATAGATGCGTGAGAGTCCGCTGAGTGGTACGCCCTGCTTGAGCTTAAGCTCGTCACGATAGGCTTTCTCTACACGCTGCCTGATGTAGCCTTTGGCTCTGAGCTTCTCATCGATCATCTCCTTGGTGATGGTGGTGAAGGTGAGTTGTTCTCCCGCGCTTGGGCTCTTGGTAAGGTCTGAGTAGAACTCCTCCATGACGCGGTGCAGTACGGTACCGAACTCATTCGAAGCCAAGAGTAGGCTGGGGGAATCCTCTTCGCGGTAGCGACAGATCGCCTCGTAGTAGAAGCGCAGCGGACAAGCAACGTACTTCGAGAGGCTACTTGGAGAGAGCGGGCGGACGGCCTTACGGTCGGTATCCACCTTGGGGTCGGTCGTCGTACGATGGACGAACTGCTCCCATAGCTCCCCCTCTTTACGCTTCGAGATACCGGCACTCTCCTTGGCCTTGGCTTCAAGGCGGAGGGAGCGGCGCTTGATGTCGCAGCCGTAGATGTACTGGAGTAGGCTGATGTAGCGGCTCTCTTCGCCGAGGTTGTAGCCGTCGCTGGCGGGCGCTACGACGAAGGTCAGACGCTCGGCACGTGCGATACTCTGGAAGAAGGTGTAGTCCTGCCCCGGGTCTTCTTCGGCGCGTCCCGTAGGAAGGCCGAAGCCTCGGCGGAGCGTGTAGGGGATGAGCGTGTCGCTGTAGCGCTTCGTGGGAAGAGCCCCTTCCTGAGCGGAGAGGTAGATCATCGTGGGGAAGTGGAGCAGTCGTGTCTCGAGAAGCCCCATGACCTGCAGACCTTGTAGTGGGTCGCCCTCGAAGGGAATGGTCACAGTCCCCACTAAGCCCTCTAAGAGATGTATCATTGCCTCGAAGCCCAGCACCATCTGATGCTGCTGGATAAGCCCCTGCAGGCGGTTGATGAGGCGCAGATAGTGGTGGATGAACTCGATGTCGAAGGACGAGAGCCCTTCATAGACGAGCGCTGTGTCTTGCTCCTCGCCCTCCTCTTCGTGGTCCTCACTGGTATGTATCTCTTGCTGGGCC
Organism: Porphyromonas bobii; assembly: GCF_943169685.1. Taxonomy (NCBI): domain Bacteria; kingdom Pseudomonadati; phylum Bacteroidota; class Bacteroidia; order Bacteroidales; family Porphyromonadaceae; genus Porphyromonas; species Porphyromonas bobii. The sequence goes on along the minus strand of NZ_CALPBU010000003.1, from coordinate 259,636 downwards.
GATTGGATGAGGTGGAGCAGTACGGCCTCGATGCGCTGCAGTGGATCGCTCGTCTCGGAGAGCGGGTCAAGGAGGAGGTGTAGGAACTCAGCTTCCGTCTTGTCCGTCCATAGATCCTTGGCGGGGACGAAGAAACGCTTGCTCTGGCGGATATGCTCCATGAGGCGTGTGGCCTCGGGGGCGTGTGCCGTGATCAGTCCTTGGCCAAGTAGCCCGAGGAGCTGGTCAGCGGGGTAGCGTGCCGAGCTCTCCGAGCGCTTGAGGTTGAAGGAGATGAGCGTGATCCATCGCTTCAGCATGAGGGCGATGGGGGTGCGGTCCAGCGGATAGCCGAGGGTGATGTTGATACTGCCGATGTCGTCAGGTATCGAGCTGACGGTGGGGAGAAGGAGCCCTTCGTCGGGCAGGATGATAGCTGCCTCGAGGTTCTCCGTCGCCTCGGCGATGTTCAGCTCTTGGAGGAGCGTCGGGAGTCCCTTGGCTTGTGAGAGGAGGCTGGAGCACTCGATGACCTGTACTTCATGAGGGAGGTGGTGCGTACGAGCTCCCTCCTTCCACGGGCCATCGACTTGACCGAACTCTTTACAGAGCTTGTGGAAGTACTTGCTCGCAGGGTGGTTGGTGTCGTGTACGACCTCGACAGCGGCATCCCAGCAGAACTCAGCACGCCCTGCCTTCGTGAGGGTCTTAAAGAGCTTCTCCTCGGAGGGGGTGAGGTAGAAGAGCCCGACGAAGACGAGCTTTTCATCCCCCGCCAGCTGATCAAGTACCTCTTCCTTCGCCTCGGCGGCACGGCGATAGAGCAGCCCGTCATAGACGTAGCCCTCTTCCTGCAGGCTGGTGGTGAACCGCTCATATAGCGGAGCAAGGCACTCCCAGAAGGAGAGGAAGCGCTTCTTGTAGCCCTTGTCGTCGTCTTCGCTGATGCTCTGAAGGCTGGGTAAGTCCCCCCAGAAGCCCTGGATCATCTCGCGGGCTTCTTCGGTGAGGTAGCTGAAGTCGTCGGAGATCTCCTTGATGTCTCTCAGGTTGCGATAGAGGTGATCGGTGCGCACCAGATAGCGGTCGCAGGTCTCGAAGTCCTTGAGAATAATGTTGCCCCAGTAGAGGAACTCATCAAAGCTCTCGGTCATCTCGCCTCGCTCGGCACGTACCTCGCAGTAGGTCTGGTAGAGCTTGAAGAGGAGTGCGGTCTTGTCGAGGATCTGCACCTGAGGCTGGAGGCTATGCATAAATTCGCTCACCGTCTCCATCTGTGGGGCGAAGAGGGGGCGTGCCGTAGCCAGCTGGCTCAGGTGATGGCGGAAGAAGGAGAGGGCACGCTTCGAGGGGAAGATGAAGCGTAGCTTGGCGAGCTCTTCGGCTCCTTGCTGATAGTAGTGGGCCGCGACTTGCTTGAGGAAGGGGTCGATATGATTCATTAGCGCATGGCGGTGTTCTTGGGATTCTCCAGCTCTTCAGCACGGCGCAGGTCTTCGGCCGCCTCCTTGGTGTTGCCAAGGGTGGTATTCAGCTCGGCTCGCAGGCGGTAGAGGGTAGCTGGTGCACGACCTCCGAGGAGCTCGAAAGCCTGACGGATATCGCGCTGGGCGAAGCCTCGCATACCCTTAGCCATATACATACGTGCGCGTCCCTCGAGGACCTCGGCATTCTTCGGGAGCTTGTCCGTGAGGAAGGCATAGAGGCGCTCGGCCTCGTCATAGCGTCCGCGCATCGTCTCCAGTAGGGCATAGCCTATGCGAGCCTTGAGCGAGCCGTCATTCTCCTCGATGATGGTCTTGAGGTCGGCCTCCGCCAGGTCATACTCCTTCGTCAGCAGGTAGACCATCGCGCGCTGGTAGCGGTAGAGCTCGTTCTTCGGATGGTCGCTGAGAAGGAGGGCGAAGTCCGTGAGGGCTGCCTTGTACTCCTTGCGCTGGACGAAGAGCTTGGCGCGGTTGAAGCGTGTCGTCGCTTCGTGGGGATCTTTGCTGAGAGCGGAGGAGAAGGAGAGGAGGGCGGCATCGTCCTTACCCTGCAGGAGCTGAAGCCCCCCGAGGTTATTGAGTAGCATAGGCTGCAGGGCTGCGGGGGGATTGAGTCGCAGAGCCTCTGCGAGGAAGGCTTCGGCAGCAGCGTAATCACCTCGGTTGCCTGCTGTGAAGCAGGAGTCGATGAGATGGGTATAGCGGGTGCTATCAATGGGCGCTGTCGTCTGCTCTTGGGCGGAGGCACGAAGTGGCGCTAAGAAGAGGCCTATGCAGAGGGCTATGAGGGCAAAGGAAATTATCTGTCTGGAGCGAGTCATCGAATGAAGTGGGGGGAGGGACTAAGTGAATGATCCTCCCCTATCTATCCAAAGATACTGCTCATTCACGATATAGCATACGTCTTGATCCAGTAGAGGGGGAAACGCTATTCCCGTGAAGAAAAAAGTAGCGTCCTACAGTGCTTTTCTGCTGTCTATGCACGTAGTCTTAAAGACCAGGTGCGTAAATCCGAAAGACTATGTACGTGGATTTTAGATCCACGTACATAGATCCAGCTTATCAGCTATAGGTCCACCACTTTTATTCGTCATCAGCAGAAGTCATACCACTGCTATTCCTTGATTTTCCTCCAGAGAAGTAAATCCCGTAGGGCACAGCTTCGTGGGGGATGATCGCAGGGTGTGGCTGATCGGGTAGGCTCCTTCGCGCCTACCATAGATGGCTTATGGAGTAGGTGTGAATATCTCCCTTCCGCCCCTGCCGTGGGGGCTTTTTATTACCTTTGCACGGGTAACTATAGCCTTGCCTCACTGGGCAAGCCCCTCCCTATAAATATTATGGTAGAAGACGAACTGCTTGGATATGATGATACCGCTTCGGTGGCCTTCATCCGCAACTATATCCCCCAGGAGCTCAAGGAGCTCCTCTCCGATGATGATATCGTTTACTTCGTAGACCTCATCTATGACTACTACGAGAGCCGTGGCTATCTGAGTGACGATGATGCCGACGATGAAGAGCCCATCGAGATCGATGAGGACGAGCTGGTCGACTATGTCGTACGCAATGCCCAGAAGGATGGGGTAGGGAAGTTCGATCCCGACCAGATCCGCTTCGTCGTGCAGGGTGAGCTCGAGTACTGCGAGAGCATTAACCTCTTTGACTAATCGCCAGTGGGAAAGAACAAGCTGGCGAAGTTCGCCGAGATGGAGACCTTCCCTCATGTGCTCCAGTATCCCTTCGCACGTCTGCAGCAGGAGGTCTTCCCCTTGCGTGGGCGTTGGCGTGAGGACTTCTTCCACAACGACCGCCCCATCGTGCTGGAGCTCGGCTGTGGCAAGGGCGAGTACACCGTAGGTCTCGGTGAGCTGTATCCAGAGAAGAACTTCATCGGTGTGGACGTCAAGGGCGCTCGCATCTGGACGGGTGCGAAGGCTTCGCACGAGGCGGGTATGACGAATGTTGCCTTCCTGCGTGGGGAGATCGAGTCCCTGACGAGCTTCTTCGCTCCTGGAGAAGTCGATGAGATCTGGATCACCTTCCCCGACCCTCAGATGAAGAAGGTGACGAAGCGCCTGACCTCCTCGCGCTTCATCCGTCGCTATCTCGAGGTGTTGCGCCCTGGTGGTTCCATTCACCTCAAGACCGATAGCCCCTTCCTCTACACCTATACCAAGGCTTTCGTTGAGCTGAACCATCAGGAGATCCTGACCGATACGGCCGATCTCTATGACGGGGCTTTTGAGGATAAGATCCTCGGGATCAAGACGTACTACGAGCGTCAGTGGCTGAGTCGTGGTCTGACGATCAAGTACCTGCACTTCATCCCCAAGGAGCCTGCTCGTGGCTTCGTCGAGCCCGAGATCGAGATCGAGCCCGATAGCTACCGCAGCTTCAGCCGCTCACGCAGAGTCCAATAGCACTATTCCTATGCCCATCACACTATATCCCAACCTCATCCTCGACGCCCTGCGCCGTGTCCGCTACCCAGGTACGGGTCAGGACTTAGTCACGGCCGGCATGGTCGAGGACGATATCCGTATCGAGGGTATGAAGGTGAGCTTCTCGCTTATCTTCGACAAGCCCAACTCCCCCTTCATCAAGTCGGTCGTCAAGGCCGCTGAGAAAGCCATCCTCACCTACGTCAGCCCCGAGGTCCAGATCGAGGGGAATATCAGCGTGAAGGTCCCCGAGGTCGTGCCTCAGGATAGCCTACCACTGCTGCCGAAGGTGAAGAATACGCTGGCGATCTTCTCTGGTAAGGGAGGCGTCGGGAAGAGCACTGTCTCCGCTAACCTCGCCGTAGCCTTAGCCCAAGCAGGGTATAAGGTTGGGCTGCTGGATGCTGATATCTTCGGCCCTTCGCAGCCTAAGATGTTCGGCTGCGAAGACGAGCGTCCCGTCCTCGAGGACGTCGACGGGCAGGAGCTCATCGCACCTGTCGAGCGCTTCGGCGTGCGTATGCTCTCTATCGGCTTCTTCGTCAATAAGGAGAGCCCCGTGCTCTGGCGCGGTAGTATGGCGAGTAACGCCCTCAAGCAGCTCCTCACGGAGACGAACTGGGGTGAGCTGGACTATCTGCTCATCGACCTGCCTCCAGGGACGAGCGATATCCATCTGACGCTGGTGCAGACGCTCGGTCTGACGGGCGCACTCATCGTCACGACACCCCAGCAGGTAGCCCTAGCAGATGCCATCAAGGGCGTGGGGATGTTCCTCGACGAGCACGTACAAGTCCCCATCCTTGGGCTGGTGGAGAACATGGCATGGTTCACTCCTGCCGAGCTCCCACAGAACAAATACTATATCTTCGGGCGTGATGGCGGTAAGGAGCTGGCTGAAGAGCTGGACATTCCTCTGCTCGGGCAGATCCCCCTCATCCAGAGTATCTGCGAATGCGGTGACGGCGGCGAGCCCATCGCCACGCAGCGCGATAGCCTGATGGGTATCTACTTCCGCACGCTGGCACGCAATGTCGTCGAGCAGATCGAGCGTCGCAACGCCGAGCAAGCTCCGACCCAGCGCGTAGAGCTACAGAAATAAAAGAAGACGCTATAGAGCAGTGGGGCGGTCTGTCGCGCACCTCTTTAGTCTTGTGCTGAAGGGCGTGTGAGGAACGTCCGGGCAACGCAGAGCGCCATACTTCCTAACGGGAAGCTATCCGCGAGGGTAGGTAGGTGTAACAGAGAATGACAGCCACGGAGGACTCGATCCCCCGCGGTGATGGTGAAAAGGTGAGGTAAGAGCTCACCGGAGTGTGTAGCAATACATGCTGCCGTACATCCTATGGGTTGCAAGGTCATGTAAACCGACGCTACGAGGGTTGCTCGCCCCAGTCGGAGGGTAGACCGCACGAGGTGGTAGGTGACTACCATCCTAGATAAATGACAGACACCCGTCGGGTGGGTGACCGCCCATGGGTACAGAACTCGGCTTATAGCTCCACTGCTTCTATTGCGCGCTTCTTCTTCATATCCCTCTCCTGGTAGCGGGGGTGTCCCGCTCCCATCCTCCTTCCCTCCCGACGAGATCACTTATCCTATCCTCATTACCCTCACTCTATGCCTAACGTACTGCGGCATATAGAGGCGCAAGCCCTCGCTGCTTGGCGCTTTGTGACGCTCGATATGTGGCGTCTGACGCGCGCTTCGCTCGCAGCTCCTACCCGTCTCGGGGTGGCGACGCTGCGTGTGCTCTACATGACGGTACAGGCCTATATCGAGGAGGGTATTGGTTCGCTTGCGGGTTCGCTTACCTACAGTACGGTGCTTTCGCTGGTGCCTATCCTGGCGGTCATCATCGGTATCGCTAAGGGCTTCGGACTGCAGGAGACGGTGCGTGATGCCTTGATGCGTGCCCTCCCAGGGCACGAGGTGGAGTTCGGGAAGGCCTTTGCCTATGTCGAGAGCTACCTATCGCAGGTACAGGGTGGCCTCTTCATCGGAGTCGGTCTGGCGGTGCTCTTCTACACGGTGCTGATGCTGATCTCGACGATCGAAGATGCCTTCAACCGTCTCTGGCAAGCACCCTATGCCCGCCCTTGGTCACGCCGTGTGATCAACTACCTCGGTGCCTTCATCCTCTTCCCGCTACTGCTCACCATCTCGAGCGGTACGACGCTCTTCCTCTCCACCCTGAGTAATACCTACCTCGGTGAGCTGGGGATGATCTCAGCCCTCACGACACAGATCCTCGGTCTCCTGCCCTATGTCCTCGTGACGCTCGGCTTCGTCTGCCTGTACTTCTTCGTGCCAAACGTGCGGGTACACTTCATCCCCGCCCTCATTGCAGGGCTTATCGCGGGGATTGCCTTCCAGATCTTCCAGGCTCTCTACATCAATGGGGTGCTGTGGATCTCACGCTACAACGCGATCTACGGGAGCTTCGCTGCCGTGCCGCTGGCGCTCCTCTGGATCCAGCTCTCGTGGATCATCATCCTGCTTGGGGCGCAGATCTCCTACTCCATACAGCACGTCTGGCACTTCACCTCGCCTCCCAATAGCCGTCCGCTCTCGCGCCGCTATGCCGATACCGTCTTCATCGCCCTCACGGCACGTATCACGGCACGCTATACCTCGGAGGATCCCGAGCCTTACCGTGCGGAGACCTTGGCTGCTGCCTGCGACCTTCCGCTGAGACAGACGCAGGAGGCACTGAGCCAGCTGACGCGTATGGGCATACTCATCGAGGTGAACTACGGCAAGGAGGAAGTTATGGGCGGCTACTACTGCCCCAACATCGCGCCCGACCGCCTCACGCTCGGTGTGCTCCTCGATCATATCGATCGCTTCGGTGGCGAACTCCTTTCGCTCAAGCTCAACGGCGTGCACGCTGCTGCATGGCAGGCGCGTACCCGTGCCTATGCTGCTGTCCGTGAGCGTGCGGACGTCCTACTGCGTGACCTCGTATAGGCCACTCCTTCGCTGCACACCGCTCTGTATCCCCTGCGAGGTGTAGCAAACTACGATTGCTTATGCAGACACTTATCAAGATATTCTTCATCTTCCTCTTCTACTGGATAGGCGAATTCCTCTCCTATCTGATGGGGGGATTTGTACCAGGTAGCGTCCTCGGGATGCTCCTTCTCTTCCTGGCGCTGCAGCTGAAGCTCGTCAAGGTGCATCAGATCGACTCTCCTGCTCGTGCTCTGACGGACAACATGGGGCTCTTCTTCATCCCCGCTGGTGTGGGGCTGATGGCGCAGCTGGATACCGTGGTGGCCAATTGGTGGGTCATCCTGGTGGCGGTCATCGTCAGCTCTATCCTCGTCATCGCTTCGGTGGCCTACGTACAGGATCAAATGGAAAGGAGGCGTAAATAATCATGCTCGAGCACTTCTTCCATAGCGAGGTCTTCACGATCACGTTCGTCATAGGCCTCTACCTCATCAATATCAAGATCCATCGCTGGGTGCAAGTCCCTGTACTGCACTCGCTGCTGCACCCTGTGCTGGTGACGATCATCGAGCTGATCCTCATCCTCACCGCTCTGAAGGTACCCTATGAGACCTTCCGCGAGGGGAGCCGTATGATTCACTTCATGCTCGGCCCCTCGGTCGTCGCTCTCGGCTACATCCTCTATGAGCAGGTGGCGCATCTGAAGAAGAACGCGATCTCTATCATCGTAGCTATCACCATCGGTGCTATGGTGGGTATCGGCTCTATCATCGGTGTCGGGCATCTCCTCGGCGTAAAGAGCTCGCTCATCGCTTCGCTTGCACCGAAGTCCGTGACGACGCCTATCGCGATGGAGCTGGCTGGTAACAACGGTGGTATCCCCGGGCTGACGGCGGTCATCGTTGTCTGTGCGGGTATCATCGGTAGTATCATCGGCCCTCCGATCATGAAGCTGATGAAGATCAAGAGCCCCGTGGCGAAGGGGCTGGCGATGGGTGCTTCATCGCATGGTATCGGTACGGCTGCAGCGATCCAGATGGGTGCTATCGAAGGCGCTCTGAGTGGGCTGGCGATCGGGATTATGGGGCTGATGACCTCCATCCTCCTGCCGCTCTTTGCTCGCTGGTTCGGCTAAGCATACGTCCCCCAACTCGCTATCATAAGCCCCGAAAGCCTTCGGTCTTCGGGGCTTTTTGTACCAATTCGTAGCCACCCTCCTTCTATTTCCGTAGAGCCAATATGTAAATCTCTACCCCCTGTGTGGTAGGGTTGTATGCATGGTTTTCGCCAATTTCATCGAGCTGATGAGTGTGAATAATCAAATATCACTTATATTTGAATGGTTTCTATTTGCAATGCGCAAGTAGTTGTAAAATCAAGTTAAGTATAAGCGTAATTATTCTCACAACTAACCATGACTCCTAAGAAACTATGGTATGCACTGGCGGCAGTCATCCTGCTGTCGTTCGGTGTACTTGGCTTCTTCGGGCTGGAGATCTTCCGCACGATGCCCCCCTTCCCAACGAAGGTGGTGACGACGGATGGCACGACGCTCTTCGAAGGTCAAGACATTAAGGACGGCCAAAACGTATGGCAGTCCATCGGTGGTCAGACCGTAGGTAGCGTATGGGGCCACGGGGCGTATATCGCTCCCGACTGGTCCGCTGACTACCTGCACCGTGAGGCTGAGCTCCTGCTGAAGAAGCTCGCCGAGCGTGACGGTCTGGACTATGCTTCACTCCCTGCCGCTGAGCAGGCTAAGTATCAGGTCCTCCTGCGTGAGGAGGTGCGTAAGAACACCTTCGACGAAGCGACGGGCGTCATCACGTACTCACCGCTGCGTGCTGAGGTCGCCCACGAGCTGGGTGCCTACTACGCGAAGCTCTTCCTCGGCGACGCTTCGCCTGAGTTCGTGAAGCTCCGCTCGGCCTACGCCCTGCGCGCTAAGAGCATCGAAGATCCCCGCAAAATGGAGCAGATGAGCGCCTTCTTCGCTTGGGCTTCGTGGGTCTGCGTCACCAACCGCCCAGGTACGGATGTCAGCTATACCAACAACTGGCCTCACGACCCCACGATCGGCAATATCGCTCCCACGTCGCTCCACCTCTGGTCGGGCTTCAGCGTGCTGATGCTGCTGACCTGCGTCGGTATCCTCGTCTACTACTATGCTCAGTCGAAGGAAGACGAGGTAGGCGTCCTGCCCACCTCTGATCCGCTGCGTGGTATGAAGCCTACGCCCTCGATGCGCGCCACGACGAAGTACATCTGGATCGTGTCGATCCTCATCCTTGTGCAGATGGTCCTCGGGGCGATCACGGCACACTATGGGGTCGAGGGTGACGCACTCTTCGGGCTACCTATTCAGGACTTCCTCCCTCAGGCGGTATCACGTAGCTGGCACGTCCAGCTGGCTATCCTCTGGATCGCTACCTCTTGGCTGGCTACGGGGCTCTACATCGCACCTGCCGTGTCGGGGGTCGAGCCTAAGTTCCAGCGCCTCGGGGTGAATGTGCTCTTCGGTGCGCTCCTCTTTGTCGTCGTCGGCTCACTCGTCGGTCAGTGGTTCGGGGTCATGCAGAAGCTCGGCCTCATCGAGAACTTCTGGCTCGGCCATCAGGGCTACGAATACGTAGAGCTTGGCCGTCTGTGGCAGATCCTGCTGCTGGTGGGCCTCGTGCTGTGGCTCTTCCTCATGATCCGCGCACTGATCCCCGCTCTCAAGCGCAAGGATGAGAATCGCCACCTCCTGACGCTCTTCATCATCGCCTCGCTGGCTATCGCCTTCTTCTACGCTGCTGGGCTGATGTACGGTCGTCAGACGCATATGGCTATCGCCGAGTACTGGCGCTGGTGGGTCGTCCACCTCTGGGTAGAAGGCTTCTTCGAAGTCTTTGCTACGGTCGTGGCCGCCTTCCTCTTCTGCCGTCTTGGTCTGCTGCGCATCCAGTCGGCTACGGTCTCTGTACTCTTCTCGACGATCATCTTCCTCTCGGGGGGGATCCTCGGTACCTTCCACCACCTCTACTTCAGCGCTACGCCGACGGCGGTGCTGGCACTTGGTGCTACCTTCAGCGCTCTGGAGATCGTGCCGCTGGTACTCATCGGTATGGAGGCTTACCACAACTATAAGCTCTCGAAGTCTACCGACTGGATCGAAGCCTATAAGTGGCCTATCTACTGCTTCATCGCTATGTGCTTCTGGAACTTCCTCGGGGCAGGTATCTTTGGCTTCGCTATCAATCCTCCTATCGCACTGTACTACCTGCAGGGCCTGAATACGACGGCTGTGCATGGTCACGCTGCGCTCTTCGGGGTCTATGGTATCCTGGGTATCGGGCTGATGCTCTTCTGCCTGCGTGGTCTCTACCCTGACTACAAGTGGAATGACAAGCTCATCGGTACGGCCTTCTGGATGATCAATATCGGGCTCTTCCTGATGGTGACGGTGAGCGTCCTGCCCATCGGTATCCTGCAGGCGCACGAATCGATCACGAATGCCTACTGGTCGGCTCGCTCGGCAGAGTTCATGCAGCAGGATCACATGCAGCTGATCCGCTGGATGCGTATGCCAGGTGACCTCCTCCTCGGTATCGGGGAGTTGCTGCTGGTGGTCTTCATCTTCGGCCTGCAGTTCGGCTGGTCGCGCAAGGGTACGCGTTAGTCCCTTCACCTATTTCGATAGCAGAGGCTATCACTGCTCCCATAGGAGCGGTGGTAGCCTCTGCTTACGTTTATACCCCGCTCACGGGAGGGCGCTCAGTGTACGAATAGGGGAGGGTGGTGTGAACCTATATGGATGCATGGGTAGAGCTGTATAGGATGGCGAAGGATGCTATATAGCTTTGGACTGATTCCTATATAGCTTTCGGTGCGAAGCTATATAGCTTTGAGAAGTGACCTCTATTAGGTCGTTGCTCCGCGTAGGGATAAAAGTTGTGGATGAGTAGCAGAAAAGTTTGGGCTACGTACGTGGCTCTAATATCTACGTACGTGGATATTTGGATTTGCGCGCCTGGTCTTTAAGGCTACGTGCATAGACAGAGGAAAACCACTACGTGAAGGCGCTTTTTTCTTCGCGAGAACGATGCTTTTCCCTTCGCTGGATAAGAAGAATACTTGCGATAAGGCGAAGGGCTTGTGTATCACTTCGGAGAGGCATATCGGGTAGCTGGGCGTGCGATGCCTTAGTACTCTAAATAGAGGATAGGACTCTACCGAAACAGTCTCATATTGGTCAGCGGGCGAACCTATATAGCTTCACTTCGCGACCAATATAGGTCGTCGCACGGACCAATATAGGTTCGCCCGCTGACCAATATAGGTTCGTACTGCCCCTATCGTAGAGCTGTCGTGGTGGCGCGCTGATAGCAGGGGGGATGCGCCTTGATCGGCTTGGTGTCGGGGGCGGGGTGAAGGCTTCTCTCTGCGGTTACGATGAATTCGTCCGGCCGTGTAGCTTAGGTCGGCGAGAGTGATTATCTTTACATACGTATAGGACACTATTAATTAAATATAAAGACAAATAATATGGCACTATTAGATGACCTCGTGTGGCGCCACGCCACGAAGGCCTACGACCCCACCAAGAAGCTCCGTGAAGAAGACCTGATGAAGATCGTCGAGGCAGCACGTCTGGCTCCCACGTCATCGGGCCTGCAGCAGTTCCGTCTAATCGTCGTCGGCAACCAAGAGCTGAAGGAGAAGATGGTCGAAGGGGCTCTGAACCCTGACTGCATGCGCGAGTGCTCACACGTCATCGTCTTCGCTGCTTGGGATGAGTACACGCCCGAGCGTATCGATGAGATCTACGACCTGACGACCGATGAGCGTGGTCTGGTACGTGGTCGCTTCAAGCGCTACACCGATATGCTGAAGGAGACGTTCGGTAAGATGCCTAAGGAAGAGCAGTTCCAGCATGCTGCTAACCAGAGCTTCATCGCCCTCGGGCTGGCACTGGCCCAGGCTGCTGAGCTGAAGATTGATAGCACGCCTATCGGTGGCTTCGACCCCAAGCTCGTCGACGAGCTCCTCGGTCTGCGTGAGAAGGGCCTGCGTAGCGTCTCGCTCCTTTACCTCGGCTACGCTGACCCCGAGCGTGACTGGCTGGGCAAGATGAAGAAGGTGCGCAACTCGATGGAAGAGTTCGCGACTTTCATCAAGTAGCTCTGCATTTTCACACCCACTATAGTATGCACCAAGTGAGTCTGCCCATATAGAGGCGGACTCTCTTGGTGTATCCTCTTGTTATGTAAGGGCTGTAGCACTCCCTTACGCAGCTCACCACTTAGCTTAATCGTTCGGATGCCCACGCATATTAAAGCTCTGAAATGCCCTCAGTGTGGTAGCACGCGTGCTACAAAGATTAGTGAGGATCACTACCGCTGCGACAGCTGCTCGACGGAGTTCTATCTCGACTCGGATGATATCACCATCCATCACAAGGTAGAGACGAAGCCGGCTCCTAATACCTTCCTTAGGCGTCTACTCCTCATTATCCTTGCGCCGGCGGCCTTCTTCTCGCTCATTACCATAGGGCTCATCGTCTGGGGAAGCTCTCGAGAAGAGACCTCGAGGGAGAGGGACGGAGAGGAGCATATGTCCTACGCCTGTGAGCAGCTCATGGCCTTCTCCAGTACGGCAGGGCGCCCCATCGTCGTGCTCTGTGGTGCTGCGCGCCGTGACGACTCCAGTGGGGACTGGGATCATGCGAAGGGCATCATGTACTTCTTCGATGGAGAGACTTATGAGATCATCAAGAAGCTCGAGCTCCCTGATGTGACGGGGAGGGTCAGCGTGACGGATGCACGTCAGTTCGAGGATGGGACTTACTATGTCGTCCTCAATAAGAAGCGCCTCTTTGCGATTGATCGCTCGACGCTTGATGTGAAGGAGATCCATAGTGAGGACTATAAGCTGCCAGAGCTCAGTGAGGGCTTTGGTAAGCTCGCTCTCTACTTCCACGAATATGGGGATGCCCTGGAGATCGAGACGAATCTGGGTAAGAAGTTTGTCTACTATCCCATAGCCAATAAGCTCTACACTGATCAGTCGATTTTCAAGGCTTATAAGGATAAGCTCCCCGCGCCTCAGCTCAGGACTCACTTTACCTTCTCAGAGCAGATGACGGGATCTGACTACAAGGATGAGCAGATCCAGCTTGTACGCTATCAGACGCTGGAGCAGCTCGGTTACCCTCGTCGTACTCCACACTTTGGCTGGGAGAATGACAGGCATTCATACTATCCGAAGAAGATCTTTGTCAGCCAGTACTTCGTAGAGGAGTCACGCTTACAGAGCTACGAGGACTTTACTCCAGGGGCCTACTACTTCTCGCCTACCGTCCTTTATGAGTCGGATGATCAGATCCTCATTTCCTTCAAACCCACGGCAGCTGCTGACGCCAAGAAGATGCTCCGATGTCTGGATACTCAGACGGGTCAGGTGCTGTGGAGCTGCTCTGAGGGGCTGGACGGCCTCGACTTCTGCTTAGGCGTAGCGCGCTTCTCTGGCGGCTATGTATTGGTAGACTACTCTCACTCTTGGCTGATCTCCAGTGAGGGTAAGGTGATGACTTGTGTGGATATCCATAGCCGCTTTAGGTAACACGAACTCCAGTCCGCTCCCCTTACATAGTATTTGCCCTCTCAACTAAACATACCTCTTAGCATAGCTCATATACAGGATGCCCAAGCATATCAAAACGATCAAATGTCCGCAGTGTGGTAGCACGCGTGCCACACAGCTTCGCGAGGATCACTACCGCTGCGACAGCTGCTCGACGGAGTACTATCTCGACTCGGATGATATCACCATCCATCACAAGATCGAGACGGAGCCCTTCCATAAGAGTGCTGCCACGGCACGCCTCAAGCGTCTACCCCTCGCTATCCTTGCGGTGACGGTCTTCTTCTCGCTCATTATCATGGGGCTTATTACCCTGGGAAGCTCCCGAGAAGGGAGCTCGGGGATGGGTAGCGGTGAGTCGGGGATGTCCTACAGTATTGAGGAGCTCGGTACCTTTACCACTACAGCGGGACGTCCGATCGTCGTGATCTTTGGCTCTGCTCGCCCGACAAGCTCAAGCAATGTCGATGATGCTAAGGGCTTCGTGTCCTTCTTTGATGGAGAGACTCAAAAGCTGGTTAAGAAGATTGAGCTCCTTGACGTGAAGGGGCGAATCCAGAATATGGATATGCGCCGATTTGGGGATGGGGCTTTTTACATTGTCTTCAATGAGGCTCACCTCTATAGGCTCGATCCCTCAACGCTCGATATGACGGAGGTCCATGGTGAGGACTATAAGCGCCCTGAGCTTAGTCAGGGATTTGCAAAGGTGGTATTTTATTACTCTCAGTTTGGGGATGCCTTGAAGGTCAAGACAAATCTGGGTGAGAGCTTCGTCTACTATCCCATTGCGGATAAGCTCTACTTGGAGAAGGACGCTTATGCGGCTCCTCTGGAGCCACTCCCAGCTCCTAAGGTGGCGACACACTTCTCCTTTTCGCTTGAGTCCTCAGACTATCCCAATAAGCAGCTCCAGCTCATACGCTATCGTAGACTCGAGCAGGACGGCTATCCTTGCGAATACCCAAGGTTCCAATGGCGGAGCTGGGATGGTGAGGACTTTTTGATCAGCTCCACCAGTGAGAAGCGTGCGCGTCTGCAGGGGTATGAAGATCTGACTCCTGGAGCTTATTACTTCTCGCCTGGGGTCCTTGATACGTCGGAAGACCAGATCCTCATCACCTTCAAGCCCACAGCAGCCGATGACGCTAAGCAAATGCTCCGATGCTTGGATGCCCAGACCGGGAAGGTGCTGTGGAGCTACTCCGATGATGAAAATAATCTCCATGGTGGGTCCGTCGCATCACGCTTCGCGGGTGGCTATGTCGTGGTGAACAACCGTTCGTCCTACGTCATCTCCAACGAGGGTAAGCTCGTGAGCAGCACGGATTATCGTAAGCTCATCGAAGGCCGCTCTTAACTACTCGTATTTCTTACTTAAATTTGTCCTTGTAGAGGCTTTGCCCCATACGAATACAGGACTTTATCACGTTCGTAACTTACACATATTTATAGCTCTTCGCATAGCTCATACCCAGTATGCCCAAGCACATCAAAGCTCTGAAATGCCCCCAGTGTGGTAGCACGCGCGCCACACTGATCCGCGAGGATCACTACCGCTGTGACAGCTGCTCGACGGAGTTCTTCCTCGACTCAGATGATATCACCATCCATCACAAGCATGAGACGGTACCCGATAACTCGAATCCCTTCTCCTTCATCCAGTCGCAGTTCTCAGCACATCCCAAGCGCAGCCTCCTCATCGCAGGAGGGGCATCGTTTGCATTCTTCCTCCTGGTCATCATCGGTAATCTCACCTCCAGTCGCTCGATGGACCGTGTGGCCGAGCGTATCGCGGCCTCACAAGGTGGCTACGGCTATACCGGTACTCTGAAGGAGCGTATGTCCTATGACTTGGAGCCCATCGAGCTCTTTGCCAGTACCGCAGGGCGCCCCGTCGTGGTGGTCTGTGGCTCTGCTTATCAGATGAATACGAGCTCAAAGAATGCCCAAGGCTTTGTGCGCCTCTATGATGGAGAGACTAAGAAGGTCCTCAAGGATATCCAGCTCCCTGATCTGAAGGGAAGCGTCGATGTGACGGGCGTGCGTCAGTTCGGAGATGGGTCAGTTTACCTTATCCTCAATAAGAAGCACCTCTATCGTATCGATCCCTCGACGCTCGATATGAAGGAGATCCATGGCGAGGACTATAAGGTAGCTGAGTTCAGCGAGGGCTTTGCGACGGTAGAGTTCGTCTATAGGGACAATGGCGATGGCCTGAAGGTCATGACGAATCTGGGGAAGAGCTTTGTCTACTATCCTATCCCCAATAAGCTCTATGGCGAGAAGATGGCCTATAAGGGCTATCTGGAGAAGCTCCCTGCTCCTAAGGTCGGCACGCACTTTACTTTCTCACGTCAGACTACTGACTATGAGGATCAGCAGATCCAGCTGGTGCGCTACCGTACGCTTGAGCAGGTCGGTTATCCGTACGATGAGCCAGACTTCGGCTGGCAGAAGGACTATGGTGGCTCTGGGATCTTCACTGATGCCTCGCCCTATCGCAAGGTCTTCGTCTTACCCTATACAGCTGAGCGCTCACGCCTGCAGGGCTACGAAGACTTTACCCCAGGGGCTTACTACTTCTCTCCTGCAGTCCTTCATGAGGCAGCTGACCGAGTCCTCATTTCTTTCAAGCCCACGGCAGCCTCTGATGCGACAAGGATCCTCCGATGCCTGGATGCCCAGACGGGCAAGGTGCTGTGGAGCTATTCTGATGAAGAGGATGACTTCGCTTATACGCTGAAGACTACTCGCTTCTCTGGAGGCTATGTCGTGGCGAGCTCCTCTAAGGCCTGGGTGCTAACCAACGATGGTAAGCTCAAGGAAGGCACGGACTTCCACGAGGTCGTCGAGGGCGAAGAATAGTACAAGCCAATAACACGATAACTCTAACCCCACACATACAATACTTTCTATGGGTCTATTCAATGTTTTCAAGGGGCAGCTGGCGCAGGTCATCCAGTGGGCTGATCCACGCCCAGGCGATCTCTGGTATCGCTTCCCCTCCTCACTTGATGAAATCAAGGATGGCAGTAAGCTCATCGTTGCTCCTGGTCAGGGTGCACTCCTCGTCTACGAAGGCAAGGTCGCCGAGGTCTTGACCGAGGCAGGTTCCTTCCAGCTGAAGACAGATAACCATCCCTTCTTCACTACGCTGGTACGTTTGCGCCAAGGCTTTGAGAGCGAGCATAAGCTCCAGATCTACTTCTTCCGTACCACGCAGATCGTCAATATCCCCTGGGGAACGGCTACACCTATCCTCATCGTCGATCCGATCTACAAGGTGCCTGTAGAGCTCGGTGTGCATGGGGTCTATGCCTTCCGTGTCGCTGATCCCAGCCACTTCTTCACGCAGTTCATCGGTGCTGGTGTCGCTAACTATGAAGTAAGTGCACTCCAGAGTGTCATCGTCGAGCGTGCCTACCAGCAGATCGCCTCTATCCTCCATGCGCATCAGTATCCCATCACTGAGATCGACGGCCGCCTGCCCGAGATCTCTCGCGAACTCCAATCTACGATGTCACCCATCCTCAACGAGCTGGGTATTGAGCTGACGGATGTGCGTATCACAGGTACCCACTATGATCAGGCTACGAGCCAGCGTATCGCTCGCGTGGCAGACATCACGGCAGAGAGCCTTGCTGCCAGTGAAGCGGGTATCAGCTACGAAGAGATGCAGCGTCTCGAGGCTCTGCGTGATGCTGCCCGTAACGAAGGTGGTATCGGTGCCGCAGGCCTGCAGATGGGGCTCGGTCTGGAGCTGGGTAAGAAGCTCACTCAGACCGTGAATGGCGAAGAGCCTGCTCCTGCAACTCCTGCACCCGAGGCTCCTCAGGTGAAGACCGAGGACCTCGGCTCTGATGACCCCCTGCTTCGTCGCCTCACGCAGCTCAAGCTCCTCCTCAGCGAGGGCGTCATCACTCAGGAAGACTACGACAAGAAGAAGCAAGAGCTTCTCGATCAACTCTAACCCCTCAGACAGATCCGACTTATGAAGTACATCTTTGGCGGCATCATCACGCTGCTTCTCCTGGCCACGCTGGCCTTCTATCTCCTTGGGCTGTGGGGTGTCGAGATCCCCGTGACCTCTGCCGACTTGACCAAGGCCTGGATCACGGGCCTCGTCGTGCTGGGTGCTCTCTTGGTCTTCACGGTCATCCTGCCCTTCTTCTTCGGCGGTCGCTCCAATCGCTACGACAAGTCTTCGGGCTCTATCGCTCAGCGCAAGAAGGACTAAGGACTACTCCTTAATAATAAAAGCTCACGGCCTCCATCTCTACTCGGTAGAGATGGAGGCCGTGACCTATTTATTAGCTTATTAGCGGGTATCAGTCTATCCCCAGCAATAGGTATTTTGTGGGTAGGTGATCCATAGTTGTGCTTTCTGTGTTTAACTTTGTGTAGACCTAAACAGAACAAGATCCCTCGCTCTACCGAGGAATCGCTCTCGAGAAAGCCTCTCTCTCCGCTCGACATGTAGCCCCTTTCCCTGGATCCTTTGACGGGTGAGTTGCGCTGGGAGGACTACGTCTTGCTCTGTTGTTGGTCCGATTCGTATAATCAACTTATAGTATACATGAAGAGTATTATTTGCCGTATGGCACTACTGCTGAGCCTTGTCCTTGTGGCCCTTGGGCAAGCTCAGGCACAGCACTCAGCGACTACGGGAAGTATCGTGGGCACCGTCGTTGACGCTTCGACACACGAAGCCCTTCCCAATGTCCAAGTCCTCATCAAGGGGACCACGATCGGTACGACTACCGATGTCCATGGAGCCTTCTCGATCCAAGGCCTTGCTCCGGGCTCTTATACCATCCAAGCCCGTCTCGTAGGCTATGGGGTGGAGGAGAGCCGTGTCGGGATTGAGGCTGGGCATAGTCGCCACCTAGACCTCTATCTCCAGCAGCAGAGTATCGACCTTGATGGGGTCGTCGTCTCGGCTAATCGTCAGGAGACGCTTCGCCGTCATGCACCGAGCCTTGTCACCGTCCTCTCGCAGGAGATCTTCAAGAAGACCAATTCGGAGAACCTCAGCCAAGGTCTCCGCTTCCAGCCAGGTCTTCGCATCGAGGACAACTGTCAGAACTGTGGCTTCAACCAAGTGCGTATCAACGGGCTTGAAGGGGCTTATTCTCAGATCCTCATCGATAGCCGTCCTATCTTCAGTTCGCTTGCTGGCGTTTATGGTCTGGAGCAGATCCCTGCCTCTATGATCGAGCGTGTCGAGGTGGTACGTGGGGGTGGATCAGCCCTCTTCGGTGCTAATGCCGTCGGTGGGGTGATCAATGTGATCACGAGAGAGCCTCTGCGCAATACCGCTAGCCTTCGCCAGAGCTATACTTCCTTCCAGCAGAACAAGGGGGCATACACTTCGCTGATGCCTACGACCTCGTTCAATGGTTCGCTGGTCAGCGAAGACCGCCGTGCTGCTGCGATGATCTTCGGTCAGCATTCCTCTCGTGGGATCGTGGATGTCGATGGGGATGACTTCACCGATATTCCCGAACTGAAGAATAGAGCTCTCGGCTTCCGTGCCTACTACAAGACGGGCATCTATGGCAAGCTGACGGCTGAATACCGCTCCATGCACGAGTATCGTCGTGGTGGTGATCGCCTAAGTGAAGCACCCTTCCAAGCTCGTATCGCTGAGTATCTCCAGCACTTCGTCGATGGGGGAAGCCTACGCTTCGACCAGACGACTGCTGAGGGCAACGACAGCTTTAGCCTCTATGCTTCGGGGCAGAAGGTCCTGCGTAAGAGCTACTATGGTGGGGGCAACTACGCCGATGAGCTCCTGAAGCCCCTGATCAACCTCCCTCGTGGTAATGCCCAAGGCACCGACGAGGAGAAGAAGCAGGCCGAGGAGTATCAGAAGGCCTATGACGATGCCCTCAAGGCGCTGACAGCCTATGGCGAGACCAAGGGCTTTGACTTCCAGGGGGGCGGTACCTATGTCCACAAGTTCCCCAAGGCGCTGACCCTGACGGTAGGTGCTGAGGGTGCTTACTCGACGCTCAACGATAAGAGTGGCTACCGTGCTCACGGCATCGATCAAGTGACGACGACTTGGTCGCAGTACGACCAGCTGGAGTATTCGACCGACCGTTGGAATTTCCTCCTTGGTGGCCGCTTCGACTATGTTCGTCTGACGCAGGGTGGGCAGAAGAGCATTGATCCGCTCCTCATCTTCAGCCCCAGAGCGAACGTGCGCTTCAATCCCACGAAGGACCTCAGTCTGCGCCTCTCTTACAGCGAAGGCTTCCGTGCTCCTCAGTTCTTCGATGAGGAGATGCACGTCACGCTGGCGGGTGGCGAACCCAAGGAGCGTGTCCTAGCGAAGGACCTGAAGGAAGAGCGCTCTCGTAGCCTCAGCGCTTCCTTCGACTGGTACACCACGCTGGGGAAGGGCTGGCAGCTCAACCTCATGGGTGAAGGCTTCGCTACCTGGATCCGAGACAAGTTCACTCCAGACAACGAGGATGGTGTCCTCGACCCCAAGACGGGGCGCAAGGTCATCACGATCATCAACGCTCGTGACGGGATGAGCAAGGTCTATGGCCTTAGCTTCGAGGCTCGTCTGGCATACCAGCGCCTCTTCGACCTGCAGGGCGGTGTGACCCTACAGCGTAGCCTCTACGGGCAGGAGAAGGTGCTCTTCGATGCAGATGATGGGAACCCCACGCAGGCCAAGGTCACGACGCGTGACTATGAGCGTACCCCTAATCTCTACGGCTATCTGACCGCTACGCTTCGTCCTACCTCTGCTCTGAGCTTCGTCCTCTCGGGCACCTATACGGGCTCGATGAATGTGCCCCATACGGCCTACGAAGGAGTAGGGGATCTCAACCTCCAAGCTAATGAGCTGGATGCTCAGGGACACTTCGATGTCGTGCGTGATGGGACGCGCTACCGTGGGCAGAATGCAGGGTCAGCTTACCTATACAAGGCAAAGCCCTTTGTTGATCTTGACTTCCGTGTAAGCTATGCTTTCAGCCTCACTTCGCTGGTGAAGCTCACGCTGGATGCTGGTGTGCAGAACTTCCTCAATGCCTATCAGAAGGATACCGATATGGGTCCTGGACGAGCTTCGGACTACATCTATGGGCCTAACCGTCCTCGTCGCCTCTATCTCTCGGCGACCTTCGATATCTAAGAGATAGCCTTGCGCAATGATCCCATATATAGGTATATGGGTGCGTAGGTAGAACTATATAGGAAGCAGCCCAAAGCTATATAGCTTTGGGCTGCTTTCTATATAGCTTTATGAAGTGACCTCTATTAGTTTGTTGCTCCGCGTAGGGATAAAAGTTGTGGACGAGTGGCAAATAAGTTTGGGCTACGTACGTGGCTCTAATATCTACGTACGTGGATATTTGGATTTGCGTGCCTCGTCTTTAGGACTACGTACATAGACAGAGGAAAACCACTACGGGAAGGTGCTTTTTTCTTCACGAGAACAATGCTTTTTCCTTCGCTGGATAAGAGGAATACGCGCGATAAGGCGAAGGGCTTGCGTATCACTTCGGAGAGGTACATCGGGGAGCTGGGCGCACGATGCCTTAGCACTCTAAATAGAGGGCAGGACTCTCGGCTACAGCCTCATCTAAGCAGATATACGCTCCCCAAATGAAAGGTCACGGCCTCCATCCCTACCGAGTAGGGATGGAGGCCGTGACCTTTTGCTCTAGGTGGCTACTCTCTTGGGTACCGCGAGAGACTACTTGCGGAAGAGGTGCTTGAACTCATCGGCATAGAGGCGAGAGAGCCCCTTGCGATTGTCGATGGCTTCGCCGACGACGATCATCGTCGTCAGGGTGAGCTTGTTCTCGTGGACGATCTGTGCGAGGTCACGCAGTACGCCACGGTAGATACGCTGGTCAGGCCACGTCAGGTGGTAGCAGGCTGCGACGGGGGTATCCTCGGGATAGTGCTCAAGGAGCTGGCGCTGTACGTCGTCGACGATACCTGCACTGAGGAAGATACACATCGTGCTCTGTGAGCGAGCCAAGAGGTGAAGCTGCTCCGTCTCGGGCATCTTCGTGCGGCCTTCGCCACGCGTCAAGATGATGGTCTGCGTCTTCTCGGGGATGGTGAACTGCGAGCGGAGCTCTGCAGCTGCCGCCTGGAAGGACGAGATCCCTGGGGTGATATGGTAGCTCATCCCATAGGCATCGAAGAAGGCCATCTGCTCCTGGATCGCCCCGTAGATACAGGGATCACCGGTGTGAAGGCGGGCGACGATGAGGCCCTTGTCATAGAACTCCTTCATCAGAGCGAACTGCTCCTCGAGGTTCATGTCAGCCGAGCTACGCACCGTCGCACCTGGCTTAGCGCATAGCGTGAGAGCACGGGGGACGAGGCTTCCTGCATAGAGGATGAGGTCAGCGATCTCCAGCCACTGACGACCACGGATGGAGATGAGGTCGGGGTCACCAGGACCTGCACCGACGATCTCAATATGTCCGCGGCGCTCTGCACTGCGCTCTACAGCCAGAGCGAAGGTGAAGTCATTACCATTGTGGAGCATACCCTTCTGCTTCTCCAGCACGAGGCTACCGAGGGAGGCAGCATAGCGTGCCGTGCTCTCAGCCACGCCCCATACGCCCGTCACCTCGTGGACCTTCTTCGAGGGATTAGCGACCTCTACATCGGCGAGGTCGGCTGCGGTGTAGATCTCGGGTGTGAGCCGGAGGGTCGCAGCAAGCTCATGCAGGAGCGGCTCGTCCTTCTTGAGGTCGATGGTCGCCAGATGATGGATGGCCTCGGGGAAGAAGCCGTGACGGCGTACTTCACCGAGGATATAGCTGACGATATCCTTGGGGTCGCACTGATAGCGGCAGCCGAGGCCGAGGCTCAGTACGGGCGGGATGAAGTGTACGGTGGGGAGTAGGTCGATCTCCAGTGCTCGGTAGGAGACGACGAGGAGCAGCGCGTACTCGGAGAGACGGGGGATAAGCTCCTCACGCGAGTAATAGACGTCGACATGGTCGGCCTTGGTACGCTCCAGCTCGCTCGTTCCCTTGTCCTGCACTTCGAGGAGGAGTGCAGTCTTCTCCCTATTGGTATAGAGAGCGATGGGGCGATTCAGCCCCTCGGAGCTGGCCTTCGTCACCCAGCTATAGCGGCGAGAGAAGAGGTCCAGAGCCCACAGGCCTGTATTGTCAGTCTGCGTGCTGATGACGGGCTCGGCACCGAGGAGGGCGGCGAGGTCACGCGTCAGCTCGTTGGCACCGCCGATGTGTCCCGATAGGACGGAGACGACGTGGCGCCCTGTGCTGTCGATGTTGATCACCGCAGGATCGGTGTACTTGTGCCCGATCAGTGGAGCGATGCTACGCACACAGATACCCATAGCACCGATGAAGATCCACCCTTCGAATGCGGTGAACTGCTCGGCTACGAACGACTGGATATGATCAATGTGCTCGACCCCTTCCCCAGGATGAGTGGAGAAGAGGCGAGCATTGGGATAGTTGGATAGGATTAGCTTAGCCGTCTGGATCCCTTGGGGTGAGACGGCAAGGATGGCAAGAGTCATAGAGGAGGTTTTGTGTATGATAAGGGGGGGATTAGCAGCGAGCAAGGATGCGTGCTACTGCTTCGTGGTCGATGTCTTGATCTTCACCGAGGAGGGTGCCACGCTCACGGAAGCGTCGGACGACCTCTTCGCGTAGGTCATCTCCGAAGCCACGCTCAGCGAGACGCGTCTCGAGACCAAGCGAACGGAAGAATGCTTCCGTCTTGTCGATGGCCTGAGTGATGCGTTCGTCCTCACTACCCTCGGTAAGACCCCAGATACGGGAGGCATACTGCAGGAGCTTGGCATGCTTCCCCTTGTTGGCCTGCTCTCTGAGGAGGGCGGGTAGGACGATGACTAGTGTATGACCATGCGTTAGCCCCGTGAGAGCTGTGATCTCATGCCCTATGCGATGGGTCGCCCAGTCTTGTGTCACGCCCATAGAGATGAAGCCATTGAGTGCCATCGTTGCTGAGAGCATGAAGGTGGCACGTGCATCGTAGTCTGCAGGCTGAGCCTTGATCTTGTCTGCCTCCTCGATGAGGGTGAGTAGAATGCCTTCTGCCCAGCGATCCATGAGAGGGCTCTCCCCGACACGGGTGAGGTACTGCTCTACGACGTGGATGAAGCTATCGGCGATACCACACGCTATCTGGTAGTCGGGTAGGGAGTAGGTATAGCTCGGATCGAGGATCGAGAATAGGGGATATTCGTTGTAGAAGCCGAACTTCTCATGTGTCGCTTCGCTGGAGATCACGGCTCCACGGTTCATCTCTGAGCCCGTAGCGGGGATCGTCAGCACGGTGCCAAGAGGAAGGGTCTGGACGCTTCGGTCAGCGCCATGTAGTACGAGATCCCAAGCGTCACGCTCCGAGGGGATCGCATTGACGATAAGCTTGCTGGCATCGAGGACACTCCCTCCGCCCACTGCGAGGACGAAGGTGACTCCCTCCTGCTTCCCAAGGGCGATAGCCTTACGCAGGGTCTCTACCTTGGGGTTAGGTTCGATGCCCCAGAACTCTACGGTCTGGAAGCCACTGAGCTGACTGATGACAGCTTCGTAGACACCATTACGCTTGACACTACCTCCGCCGAAGGTGAGGAGGATCTTGGCATCTGAGGGAAGGAGCTTAGGAAGCTCCAGGATGCTGTCTTTGCCGAAGACGAGCTTGGTGGGATTGCGGAAGGTGAAGTTATTCATAGGGCTTTACTTGTTTGATAGACATTACTTGTCTGAAGAGATACGGTAGACTTGGCGGTGGATCTCCTGCTGGATGCGGAGGAAGTCTACTTCCTGCAGTGAGCGATTAGAGAGTAAGTGTAGATCGACCCAGGGGAGGTCTGCTCCATAGGGTGGCTGGCGGTAGTCGAAGGGCTGTACGGTGAGTCCAAAGCGTGCATAGAAGGCTAAGCGTCGCTCCGCCATCGGTGAGTAGCCCGCTGGTTCGGCTTCGAGGACGATGGGATATTCGTCATCGTAGAGCTGTCCCAGCAGCTGGAGTACTTTAGTACCAAGGCCTTGTCCTCTTCGATTGGGATCAATGACAAGGTACTCAAAGTAATGTGATGAAGGTAGCTCCCAGCCTACGACGAAGCCCACGACCTCGTCATCGGAGAGGATGAGCTGAGCTATATGTTCGCAGCGCTCTGGGCCGAAGAGCTGTGTCCACGGACGACGCTCTTCGGGAGGGAAGGCTTCCTCATAGATCTGTCGCAGATGTGCTGGGGGCTCTTGTCCCCAAGGTATAGGATATAGCTCGATGGTAGGCATGACGGGTCAGCGGGAGTAGCGGCGTGGGAAGCGCAGGAGGATCGAGAGCAGTGCACAGCCACCCATGATGAAGGGATAGTAGAGGTTGGGGACGATGTCCATAGGCGACACACCTGCGAGCTTCGAAGCAAGGAGGAGCTGTGCACCATAGGGGATGAGCCCCTGCACGAAGCAGGAGAAGGTGTCAAGGATACTCGCTGTCTTGCGCGGATCGAGGCCGTACTGCTTCGTGATCTCACGGGATACCTTGCCCGTGGTGAGGATAGCGATCGTATTGTTTGCTGTGCAGAGGTTGGCCACAGAGACGAGGATAGCGATAGTCAGCTCAGCCCCACGCTTGCCACTGATGCCCCGCGTGAGGTGCCTGAGGAGGTAATCGATACCGCCGTTGTAGCGGATGAGCTCGAGCATACCGCCTGCCATCAGCGTCACGATGATCAGCTCGCCCATGCCCGTGATACCACTGCCGAGAGCGGCTATCCAGTCCCAGGCGGGTAGCGTACCTGTACCCAGCCCGACGGCACCGCAGGCGATGATGCCGAGGGTGAGGACACCCAGCACGTTCATCCCAGCGACGGCCGCCACGAGGACAAGGAGGTAGGGGAGGGTGAGGAGGAAGGAGCCTTCGCCCGAGGGACGTACGGCAGGGAGCTCCAGCCCGACGACGAAGTAGAGGACGAGAGCGATGATGGCGGCTGGTAGGACGATAGCGATGTTCGCACGGAACTTATCCTTCATGCTACAGCCCTGTGTGCGGGTCGCTGCGATGGTCGTGTCGGAGATGAACGAGAGGTTGTCGCCGAAGAAGGCGCCCCCTGTGACGACGGCAGCTACATAGGCATTTGATAGCCCGAGGCTCTCACCGAGCCCGAGGGCGATGGGTACGAGGGCGATGACCGTGCCGACACTTGTGCCGATGGAGAGGGAGATGAAGCACGCCGCGATGAAGAGTCCTGGGAGGAGGAGCGAGGAGGGGAGGAGCGAGAGGATGAGGTTCACGGTCGCGTCAATGGCACCCATACTCTTAGCACCTGTAGCGAAGGCACCAGCCAAGACGAAGATCCAGATCATCAGGAGGATATTCGGGTCGGAGGCACCACGTGAGTACTGGCGGATACGCTCCTCGAGCTTGATGCCGCGGGTGATAGCGACGGCATAGATCGAGGCTACGGTGAAGGCCACCGTGATGGGCATCTTATAGAAGTCCCCTACACAAATAGAGGTCAGTAGATAGACGGAGAGGAAGACGATGAGAGGGCTCAGGCCGAACCAGCCCCATCGCTTCGGCGAAAATGTAGGGGTATCTTGCTGCATGCGGGAGGGAGTAAATGATGGAATGTACGTCGTGCAAATCCCTTGCACAGTGGCACAAAGGTACGCATTCTATTCCGACTATCTGGCGGATGAGTGCCCGCTAAATGCGCAGTGCCCCGCTCCTCAATCTGAGGGGTGGGGCACTGCGTAAGGGGGGACGCTCGGTGCAGAGCGCTAAGAATCAGGCTCTACTCCGTGGGGAGGAAGGCGTCGAGGAGCGTATTCAGCACATTGTCCGTCGAGCTAAGCTTGAGGCTCATCTGGAGCTCGGAGCCAGAGGTGGTGAAGGTGAGTGACTCAAGGAGGCTCGCTTTATCACCGAGGATGAATTGGCTGATAGAGGCGGTGGCAGGGTTGGTGACGAACTTCTTCAGGTCGATGTAGGCGAAGCTATTCGTCTCCTTGAGCGTGTGATATGACTTGTGCCTGGTGAAGTCTGCACCTCCACTCTTAAAGAGGTCGTCCTTGCCCATCAAGCCGTAGGCGAAGTAGCTCACCCCGTTTTGGTAGCCGTAGACGAATGGGCCCTCAGCTACGAAATAGCGGTGGGCACCCTCAGCGGTGTGTCGGCCAGGGATCTTTTTCTCTGCCTGCTGGTAGAGAGCATCGACGAGCGTGGCGTCCTTGGTCTTGAGGTAGACGACGAAGCCATACTGTGGGTCCGTCCAGTCCTCTGCAATGCGGGGGAAGGAGAAGGCGATCTCATCTCCGAGGGTGGGGGCGATAGCCTCAAGGTCGAAGCTGTTAGCCTTGAGCTCGCTAAGGAGCTCCTGGTAACTGGGATCCTCTCGGTACTGCTCGAGGAGCTTCCGAGCACTGAAGGCTGCTGCTGCCGTGATGTAGCTATCCTTGGGGAGGTACTTGATGAGCCCCTCCTGTATCGTCGTGGGGTAGATCTCGCTGGTGAGTTTCCGCAGCTTCTCCAGAGTCACTCCGTCTTCGCTGCCATAGGTCACACTGCCCTTGAGCTCCCCCAGCTCGAAGGAGAAGGCGAAGAGTAGGTGGCACATCTTCAGATCGATGCCACCGATCTTCAAGGGGAGGCTGAGCTTACCCTGCTCGGTGAACAGCTCAAAGGGATAGCTGTCACTTGCGAGCGGCCTCAAGGATAGGACACCACGGATGTCGCCCTTCTGCTTCTCCATATCTTGGAAGGCAGGGGTAGCTGCATAGCTCTGCCCCCTCTTCTGGCTGAGGTAGCGCTTGGCGAGCTGCTTCGCTTCCTCGATGGTGGCCTTAGTGGTAAAGAGCGTGATGAGTGCCTTGTCGTTGAAGGCTACGATGGAGACGTCTCCTGGGTGATGATAGGCGATGGTATCGGGAAGGCTCACTTCCCCCTCGCACTCTTGTCGGGCTATGGAGTCTTCAGTGAAGTCAACTGCTGCACCCCCCTCAGTAGAGAAGCCGTCCTCGGTGTGGTAGCACCCGACTTCCCCTGGATCTCTCGACTCCTCGTCGATATAGATGAAGACACCGTCCTCTGACTTGACTGAGGCTGGATCCTTGCCGAAGAGCTTGAGGACATCCCTGGAGGTCTTCTTGAGCTTCTCCACATTGTCGACACGCAGGAGGTAGCCCACATCGATCTTCTCATTCGCGAATGCATAGACGGGGCTTTTGATACTGACTCCCCATTGCTTGATGCCCTGGATGAGGCCCTTGATATCGCCATTGGAGTTGATAGGACCCGTCAGTGCTCGGGTGATACGCTGACGCAATTGGATATTGGCCTCTAAGAGGCCTGATTTCCTTAGGGTAGGCTCCAGCTCGAAGGCGCATACCAGATGGGCATCGGCTGGTAGGGCATTCAGATACTCTTGGTCCTTGCTACAGCTGGAGAGCCCGAGGGCAAGGACTGCTAAGAGGAAGAGGTAGTACTTGATTCGTGTCATATAAGGGGGATAGTTGGGGATTGACCTCTGTGCGTAAAGGTAGTGCAAATCAGATGGATGCGATGGTGGCTCCCCGTCAAAAGTGCAGTGCCCCGCTCCTCAGTCTGAGGGGCGGGGCATTGCGTAAGGGGGGACGCTCGGTGCAGAGCGCTGATCGTGAGGGATTATCGCAGGGCGGCGAAGAGGTCTGCGAGTGTCTTTAGCGAGTTCTCCTTCGAGTCGATCTTCAGGCTCATCTTACCATTGAGATTGGTGGTCGTGAAGCTCAGGGACTGGAGGACGCGGAAGGCCTTAGCCTTCTCGCCGATGAACATCCGGAGCAGATCAGCGGTAGGAGCCGTCGTCAGGAGCTTCTTCAGGTCGATGTAGCAGAAGCTGTTGCTCTTCTTGAGCGAGCTGTAGTCGCTGTGCTTCGTGAAGTTCTCACCCGAGGTCTTGAAGAGCTGTTCTCTTCCCATACCACCGTAGGCCAGATAGGTCACACCATCTTGGAAGCCGAAGAAGAAGGGGCCTTCTTCTATGCGATAGCGGTGGTCTCCACCGTCCTTGGCATATCTGCCAGAGTGCTCCTTCTCAGCCTGCTGGTAGAGCATATCCACGAGCGTGGCATCCTTCGTCTTGAGGTAGCCTACGAGGCCGAATTCCGCCTGCTCCGCATTGATGTGGGGGAGGGTGAAGGCAATCTCTTCTCCGAGGGTGGGGACGATAGCTTCGATGTCGACGCCTTCCTCCTTGAGCTCCGAGAGTGTTTTCTTGAAGTCAGGGAGCTTGCTGTAGTGCTCGATGAGCTTCTGCACGCTGAGCGAGGCTGCAGCGGTCATATAGCTATCCTTGGGGAGGAACTTCACGAGGTCATCCTGTACGGACTTGGGAGAGAGTTCCTCGGCGAGCTTCTTGAGCTTCTTGAGGATCTCCTTGTCTTCGCTACCATAGGTCATCATACCCACGACTTCGCCCGTCTCGAAGGAGACCGAGTAGAGCATGTAGCACTTCTCCATATCGATGCCATCGAAGTTGGTGGCATCCGAAAGGCCTACAATGTTCTCAGTCATTGATTTGCCATAGCTGGATTCCAAGAACTTCGTCATTGAGAGGACACCGCGGATATCGCCCTTCTGATCCTCGAGGTCACGGAAGGCTGGGGTAGCTACATAGCTCTTGTCCTTGGTCTGGCTGAGGTACTGCTTAGCGAGCTGCTTCGTCTCTTCGATGGTCGACTCGCTGGTGTTGAGGGAGATGAAGGCCTTGTCATTGAAGGCGTAGAGCTTGACATTCCCTGGGACGTGATAGGTAGAGATCGAGGGCTGGTGGGCTGTCGTGTCGCTGGTCGCTTCGACGACGTCGTACTCACTCTCATCGAACTCATCTAATTTGACATCTTCGGGCTCGGTGGAGTCCTCGTCGATATCGAAGAAGATGCCGTCCTCGGCCTTGAGTGCTGCAGCATCCTTGTTGCGGAGCTTACGGAGCTTGTTCACGCAGGCCTCGAGCTTGCTCTTGTCATCGACACGCAGGAGGTAGCCGAGGCTGACCTTTTCGTTGGAGAAGAGGAAGACGGGGCTCTTGAGGTCGACACCGCTCTTGCTGGGGTTTTGGATGAGCTCCTTGTAGTAGGCTTCGGCCTCCTCGCTGTCGCTGAGCATCTCGGTGAGATGCTTCTGTAGCTCGCCATACTTACTGTTGGCGACGCCGGCTTTCTTGGCCATAGACTTGAGGTCGATGGAGCATACCGAGAAGGCATCAGCCGGCAGGGCATACTGGTAAGCTTGGTCCTTGCTACAGCTGGAGAGCCCGAGGGCAAGGACTGCTAAGAGGAGAAGGTAATGTTTGATTCGTGTCATATAAGGGGGATAGTTGGGGATTGACCTATGTGCGTAAAGGTAGTGCAAATCAGCTGGATGCGCTGATGTGGCTCTCCGTCAAAAGCGCAGTGCCCCGCTCTTCAGTCTGAGGGGCGGGGCACTGCGTAAGGGGGGACGCTCGGTGCAGAGCGCTGATCGTGAGGGATTATCGCAGGGCGACGAAGAGGTCTGCGAGCGTCTTCAGCGAGTTCTCCTTCGAGTCGATCTTCAGGCTCATCTTACCATCGATATTGGTGGCCGTGAAGCTCAGGGACTGGAGGACGTGGAAGGCCTTGGCCTTCTCGCCGATGAACATCTGGAGCAGATCAGAGGTAGGAGCCGTCGTCAGGAGCTTCTTCAGGTCGATGTAGCAGAAGCTGTTGCTCTTCTTGAGCGAGCTGTATTCGCTGTGCTTCGTGAAGTTCTCACCCGAGGTCTTGAAGAGCTGTTCTCTTCCCATACCGCCGTAGACCAGATAGGTCACACCGTCTTGGTAGCCGAAGAAGAAGGAACCTTCTGCTATGCGATAGCGGTGGTCTCCACCATCCTTGACGTATCTGCCAGAGTGCTCCTTCTCAGCCTGCTGATAGAGCATATCTACGAGCGTAGCATCCTTCGTCTTGAGGTAGACTACGAGGCCGAAGTCAGCCTGCTCCGCATTGATGTGGGGGCAGGTGAAGGCGAACTCCTCTCCGAGGGTGGGAGCGATAGCTTCGATATCGACGCCTTCCTCCTTGAGGTTCGAGAGTGCTTCCCTGAGACCAGGGAGCTTGCTGTAGTGCTCGATGAGCTTCTGTGCGCTGATTGTAGCAGCAGCGGTCATATAGCTATCCTTGGGGAGGAGCTTCACGAGGTCATCCTGTACGGACTTGGGAGAGACTTCCTCGGCGAGCTTCTTGAGCTTCTTGAGGATCTCCTTGTCTTCGCTACCATAGGTCATCGTACCCACGACTTCGCCCGTCTCGAAGGAGACCGAGTAGAGCATATAGCACTTCTTCATATCGATGCCATCGAAGTTGGTGGCATCCGAAAGGCCTACAATGTTCTCAGTCATTGATTTGCCATAGCTGGATTCCAAGAACTTCGTCATCGAGAGGACACCGCGGATATCGCCCTTTTGGTCCTCGAGGTCACGGAAGGCTGGGGTAGCTACATAGCTCTTGTCCTTGGTCTGGCTGAGGTACTGCTTAGCGAGCTGCTTCGTCTCTTCGATGGTCGACTCGCTGGTGTTGAGGGAGATGAAGGCCTTGTCATTGAAAGCGTAGACCGTGACATTCCCAGAGACGTGGTAGGTAGAGATCGAGGGCTGGTGGGCTGTCGTGTCGCTGGTCTCTTCGATGGTGTCGTACTCACTCTCATCGTATTCGACTTCTTCGGGCTCGGTGGAGTCTTCGTCGATATCGAAGAAGATGCCGTCCTCGGCCTTGAGAGCTGCAGCATCCTTGTTGCGGAGCTTACGGAGCTTGTTCACGCAGGCCTCGAGCTTGGCCTTGTCATCGACACGCAGGAGGTAGCCGAGGCTGACCTTTTCATTGGAGAAGAAGAAGACGGGGCTCTTGAGGTCGGCACCGCTCTTGCTGGGGTTTTGGATGAGCTCCTTGTAGTAGGCTTCGGCCTCCTCGCTGTCGCTGAGCATCTCGGTGAGATGCTTCTGTAGCTCGCCATCCTTACTGTTGGCGACGCCGGCTTTCTTGGCCATAGACTTGAGGTCGAAGGAGCATACCGAGTAGGCGTCAGCCGGCAGGGCATACTGGTAAGCTTGGTCCTTGCTACAGCTGGAGAGCCCGAGGGCAAGGACTGCTAAGAGGAGAAGGTAATGTTTGATTCGTTTCATAAGTCGCTATGATGTGTAGTTAATTGGGGGCATCTATATACTGCAAATATAGGGATATATCCACAAAAGAGGCCGCTACGTGTGATCACTCTGCTGTTAGCTCAAACGGGCATTTCACTCCTCCTATTATCCTGGGAGCAAAGGATGTCGCTCTGCCAAAGAGTAGAGCGGGAGAATGGGAGAGTAGAGGTGCTCCGTTAGTAATTGACATCCAGAAGTATATCGCTTCGCTGCTCTGAACTCTGGAGGAGGGGGATAGCGACCTATATAGGTCACTGCTCGAACCTATATAGGTCACTGCTCGAACCAATATAGGTCACATATATCGACCTATATAGCTTCGCTTCTCGACCAATATGAGACTGTTGCTCCGCGTAGGGATAAAAGTTGTGGACGAGTGGCAAATAAGTTTGGGCTACGTACGTGGCTCTAATATCTACGTACGTGGACATTTGGATTTACGTACCTGGTCTTTAAGACTACGTGCATAGATACTGAAAAACCACTACGTGAAGGCGCTTTTTCCTTCACGAGAAGGACACTTTTCCCTTCGCAGGATAAGAGGAATATATGTGATAAGGCGAAGGGCTTGCTCGGTCACTTCGGAGAGGTGTATCGGGGAGCTGGGCGCACGATGCCTTAGCACTCTAAATAGGGAACAGGACTCGCGGCAACAATCTCAATATAGGTCAGCGCACCGACCTATATTGGTTCACATCACCTCCTTCGGGGCGTGTATCCTGATCTCGGGGGGAGATGAGGGGTAAAGCGCTTAGATGCACTACCTTTGTGATATCATTCATCTCCTTACTACGAGCGGGGAGTCTCCCTGCTCGCTCTCGATCCTAAGCCAATGCATTGGACCCAACTCCTCTCTGACCGCCGTCTGGGTGCAGACCGCGCAGAGCGCCCCCAGTCGCGGGGCTGGGCACGAAGCGACTTCGAGCGGGACTATGACCGCTTAGTCTTCTCGCCTGCCTTCCGCCGCCTACAGAATAAGACGCAGGTCTTCCCTCTGCCTGGGAACATCTTCGTGCACAACCGCCTGACGCATAGCCTCGAGGTGAGCTGCCTCGGGCGATCGCTGGGCAACATCGTCGGGGAGGTGCTCTCCGAGCGCTATCCCACCGACCGTGAGACGCCCTTCCGCTCGGGGATCAGTGCCATCGTCAGCGCTGCGTGTCTGGCGCACGATATGGGGAATCCCCCCTTCGGACACAGCGGAGAGCGTGCGATCAGCGCTTACTTCGGCGAAGGCCCGGGGAAGCGCTGGGAGCCTCTGGTACGTGCCGAGGGTGGACGCTGGGAGGACTTCCTCTACTTCGAGGGGAATGCGAATGCCTTCCGCCTCCTGACACATCAGTTCCGTGGTCGCCGTCCTGGGGGCTTTGCCCTGACGTATAGCACAGTGGCGAGCATCGTGAAGTATCCCTATAGCAGTCTCTTGGCAGGAGGGAAGAGTAAGTTCGGCTTCTTCGCCACAGAAGAGGAGACGATGAAAGAGGTCGCCACAGAGCTGGGCCTCGAGCGACGCACCGCCTCAGCACTGAGCTATGCCCG
Source organism: Porphyromonas bobii (assembly GCF_943169685.1). Classification (NCBI taxonomy): domain Bacteria; kingdom Pseudomonadati; phylum Bacteroidota; class Bacteroidia; order Bacteroidales; family Porphyromonadaceae; genus Porphyromonas; species Porphyromonas bobii. The sequence goes on along the minus strand of NZ_CALPBU010000003.1, from coordinate 226,415 downwards.
CCATCCACTGGTCTACCTCGTGGAGGCTGCAGACGATATATGCTATCAGATTATGGACATCGAGGATGCCGCGAAGCTCCACATCCTGAGTCGTGGGGAGGCACAGGGGTTGCTCTCGGCCTTCTTCTCCGAGGAGGAGCTGCGGGAGGTGCAGCAGGGCCTTCGGCATATCACCGACCCCAACGAGCAGACGGCTTACCTGCGCTCCAAGGTCATCAATCTCTTGGTCGAGGAGGCCGCAGGTATCTTCCTCGATGCTGAGCGGGAGATCCTCGCGGGGACCTTCTCTGGTAGCCTCATCCATCACCTCGAGCCACGCACGAAGGCGGCCTACGAGGCGTGTAGCCAGACGGCCTATGCCCGCATCTATCGGGCCCGTGAGGTCGTCGACGTCGAGCTCGCAGGGCATCGTATCTTCACCGCCCTCCTCGACCAGCTCCTTGAGGCACAGATTCACCCCGACTACCAGTACAGCCGCACGCTCCTCAGTCGCGTAAGTAGCCAGTATGAGATGGGACAGCCCACGATGTACGGACGCATCCAGAGCACGCTGGACTATATCTCGGGGATGACGGATATCTACGCCCTCGACCTCTATCGCCGCATCACGGGGATGAACCTCCCTGCGGTCTAAGCGCTCGCTTCTTCTCTTTGTACCTATGCATAAATAGGGTGTAGAGGCTATAATGACTACCTTTGCACCGTCATCCGACAATCCACATATATCTCCACGATATCATACATCCCATTATGTCTATCAATAAGCTATATCCCCTGACCTTCGAGCCTCTCTTGAAGGAAGTCATCTGGGGCGGCAGTGCTATCCGCCCATTCAAAGGCCTTACTCCTGACGATAAGAAGGTCGGTGAGAGCTGGGAAATCTCTCACGTCGACGACAACTACTCCGTCGTCGCAGCTGGCCCGCTCGCTGGGAAGAACCTCGACGAACTGATCCATACCTACGGCGAAGAGCTCGTCGGTAAGAGCGTCCTCGAGCGCTTTGGCCGTCGCTTCCCCCTGCTCATCAAGTTCATCGATGCCCGCGACTACCTCTCTATCCAGGTGCATCCCGATGATGCCCTCGGTCTCAAGCGTCACAATTCCTTCGGGAAGACCGAGATGTGGTACGTCATCAATGCGACCCCAGGGGCCAAGCTCTATAGTGGCTTCGCCGTGCAGTCTTCGCCCGAGGACTACGTGCGCCGTATCGAAGAAGGTACCATCGTCGAGGCACTGGCCGAATACGAAGTGAATGCTGGTGACGTCTTCTTCCTCCCCGCAGGTCGTGTCCACGCTATCGGTGCAGGCTGCTTCATCGCTGAGATCCAGCAGACCTCCAATATCACCTACCGTATCTACGACTACGATCGTACGGATGCCGCAGGCAACAAGCGTGAGCTTCACACCGAGCTGGCGAAGGACGCCATCGACTATCACCTCGAGGACGACTACCGCACGGCTTACACGCCTCAGGTAGATGCTCCCGTCGAGCTGGTATCTTGCCGCTACTTCGAGACGAACCTCCTGGACCTCGATGCGCCACTTGCTCGTGACTGGTCTAAGCTGGATAGCTTCGTCATCTACATCTGTATGGAGGGTGGCGTACGTCTGACGGATGCTGACGGCACGGTCGTCGAGCTGCATCAGGGTCAGAGCGTACTCGTCCCTGCTTCCAATCCTTCGCTCACCCTCACACCCGTGGGCAAGGTCAAGCTCCTCGAGACCTACATCCCCGCAGCTAAGTAAGCTCTCGCAGCTATGGCTAAGCGACTCTTCTACCGCATCAAGGAGGTGGCGCACCAGCTTGGTGAGCCCGTCTCGACCGTCCGCTACTGGGAGACGGTCTTCCCGCAGGTATCGCCTCACATCTCGCCTAAGGGCGTGCGGCAGTACACCGAGCGGGATATCGAGACGCTACGCACCATACAGCTCCTCCTGCGAGAGAAGGGGATGACGATCGAGGGGGCGAATGCCCAGCTTCGCGTCCGTCAGTCCTCCCTCGAGTCGCGCGCCGACACGCTGCTCCGCCTACGGCAGATCCGTCAGCAGCTCGATGAGCTGCGTAAGGCACTCGGCTAATCGCCCCTCGCCGTAGTCAGCTGAAAAGCCGATAAAAGCATAAGCCCGTACTCCCACATCTGGGGAGCACGGGCTTATGCTTTTGTGATGCTTAGTGGAGCCTATGCCTTAGCGAAGAGGCGTAGGCTGTGCACCTTGTGGCGGATGGATAGCGTATTGATGAGTGCCGTGATGAGGAAGATGCCGACACCGATGAGGGCGGTCGTGCCAAGCCCTCCGCTCACTTCGTCAGAGAGTAGGCGCTGAGCAGCCTCGATATAGTAGCCACGGGCGTAGGCCACAGCGACGAGGCTAAGGCCGAGGACAGCGCACTGTACGAGGAGCGTCAGTGCGATGTAGGGGCGGATGACGGCACTACGCGTGTAGCCGAGCAGTAGGAGATCCTCGATCTGTCGCGTATTCTTCTGCAGGAGAAGGTATATCGAGAGGAGAAGCAGATAGATCGAGAGGGCGGAGATGAGTACCCCGATAGCTAAGACAAGCCCCGCGAGGAGTCGCAGGAGGTACATTGATTCGCCTGACGCCAGGCGCTCGCCTTCGCTCTCATAGTGGTGGTCGCGCAGGTAGAGTGTGATGGCTGGATCGGAAGGGCTCTTGACCTCGACAATGAGGCGTGTCGAGGGGGCTTCGGCACCAGGTGCCAAGCGTTCGTTCATCGCCTCGAGGAAGGGTAGGGGGACGAGTAGCGTATTGAGGCGGTTGGAGAAGCCTACGATACGGCCACGTAGCTGGACCTCTTCGCCAGCACCCGAGAGGTCGAGCTGAAGGGGAAGGCTACTCATCGTCGCCTCGGAGAGAAGCGGAAGGCCTTGGCTCTGTGCGAAGGCAGAGTTGTACAGCCCGAGGTAGTTGCGTGGGATGATGATCGGCACTTCATCGCTATTCGGGTCGTACTTCCAGTCCTCGGCCTTCACGTCGAGGAACTCTTCGGGTACGGCTTCGAAGAACATATACGTCGACATCCCGATGCCGAGTGTCAGGCCCGCCGACACACGGAACTTCGAGGGGAGGAAGCGCCCGACACGCAGGGCAAAGTCTTGCTTCGATAGCTCTTCGATTTCGCTGGCGGAGAAGCTGTTGTTCTTCTTCCTGCCGAAGAGCCCACCGCGTACCTGCTTGCTGATGATGATGTAGTCGCCCTTCATGAAGCGGTCCTTCGCACCGAGGACGCTCGTCGCGTCTTGGTAGAACTGGCACCCGAGTAGGATGATCGCCATGCCGATGAGGTTGGCGACGAAGAAGCCGAAGAGCTGCAGTGGGCTGATATGACGGCTCAGCAGGCGTATGACAAGTCTATTCATGGGGCTATAGCTGGTAGGTGTGGTGATACTCCAGCGGTAGGTGCTTGCCTACGGAGGTGACGATGACGGAGGCGCCTTGGGCGGTGGCTTCGGCGGTGATGAGCCCTGCGAGTGTGCGGCCGTTCGACTCATCGAGGTGGCTGATGGGCTCGTCGAGGAGGAGGAAGTCGAAGGGCTGACAGAGCGAGCGGATAGCGGCAAGGCGCTGCTGCTGCCCGAGGGAGAGCAGGCGTGCGGGGCTCTTGAGCTTGTCGGCGATACCGAGCGCCTCGAAGTAGCCCTCGATAGTCTGGCGGTCCTTGTGCCCTGTGAGCTGGTTCTTGATCCACACGTTGTCCCAAGCCGTTAGCTCGCCGAAGAGGCGCATATCCTGGAAAAGGAAGCTCAGGGACTCACGTCGGATGCGCCCCCAGGCTGAGGCGGAGAGTGCGCGGATATCTTGTCCGTCGAAGGCGATGCGGCCCGAGTAGTCGCCACGCCAGCCGTAGACGAAGCTACAGAAGGACGACTTACCAGCGCCGGAAGAGGCTTCTATGAGATAGTGCTTGCCCCGCTCGAGGCTGAGCTCCTGTCGCCAGACCTCGGAGACGAGATCGGTACGCTCACGGAAGACCTCGGGTAGGACTTGGGAGAGGGTGATTTGCTGCATGGAGAGATGGACTATACTTAGTCGCTTGTATTCTTGGGGGGGAATGCGGGTCTGTGCGACTGCACCCCCGTGATTATCAACGTGCAAGATATGGATTATCGGCTTATGATGCAAGAATAGTCCTTCGTGGGGGCGAACCCCATCACGGGGATTCTTCTTGCCCTGCGGAGCAAAATCTACATTCCCGTGAAGAAAAAGGGAGCTTCCCGTAGTGCATTTCCTCTGTCTATGCACGTAGTCTTAAAGACCAGGTACGTAAATCCAAAAGACTACGTACGTAGATTTTAGAGCCACGCACGTAGATCAAACTTATCAGCTATTCGTCAGCAACTTTTATTCGTACTCGTAGGAAATCACTTGACTACTGCTTCCTGCTTTTCTCTCCGAAGGGATGGACTCCGAAGTGGTACTACCGTATGATGCTTGAGCGCAAATAGTTTTATCTTGCTGGCATCAAACGTACGAGGCCCGAAGCAGAGATGCTTCGGGCCTCGCATATTTGATACAGCTGAGCTGTGAGCTACGAGCGGCGCAGCACGCGAGCGTAGGCGAAGGACGTGATCAGGAAGTAGACCAGAGCCTGTACCCACAGCGTGATGTACTGCGGTAGGATGTCGGAGAGCTGCGCGCCCATACTGCTCACGGCGACGAAGGCTTGGACGCCTGGCGTCGAGGGGATGAGATAGCCCAGCGCACGCAGTGGCCCAGGGATAGCCGACAGAGGCCACGACAGCCCCGTGAGGAAGAGGAAGGGCACCGAGGTGAAGACCCAGAGGATCATCGCCTTCTCACGGTGGCGTGTCAGGAGACTGCAGCCGAGAGAGAAGAAGATCATCGCCAGAATCATCGGCAGGAAGAGCAGCACATAGGTCGTGAAGTCCGTCAGCTGTGGCAGGCCGAAGAGCCAGGGTGCGACGACCAGCGTGAAGAGCGACGTCACCGAGTAGAGGGTGAAGTAGCAGATCGCACGACCTATGAGGAGGCGCATCACGCTGACGTAGTGCCCACCGACGTACTGCACAGGTGTGCTCAGCCCGCCACGCTCACGCTGCGTACCCGACATCATCGCGATGCCGATGAGGAGCGTCTGCTGGATGATGAGCACCAGCACCCCAGGCAGGAGGAAGCCTTGGAAGCCCCCTTGCGGGTTGTAGGGTACGACCCATTCGCTCTCGATAGGGCGAACGGAGATGCGTGTGGCTTCGCTGGAGGGACCGTGGTGGCGCTCCGCTTCGATTTCGCGCCCCATCGTCAGCGCTACCTCGGTCGTCGCCAGAGAGAAGGCCTTATAGTAGAGTGCGGAGACGAAGGTTGCATGCAGGTCGACGTGCGCTTGGCGCCCGCTCATCAGCATTCGGTCGAAGTCCTCGGGGATAATCAAGATGCCGTAGGCACGCTCCTCCCCGATGAGGCGGTAGGCCTCTGACTCCCCTGCGACATGCGCCACCACGCGTACATCAGGCGAAGCATCGACACGGCGAATGAACTCGCGTGAGTGTGCCGTATGGCTCTTGTCGATGACGACCAGTGGTGTCTCTCGCACGACTTCGCTCCCATAGAGGGCGGAGTAGAGGAAGGGATAGGCGAAGGGGACGACGAGGAAGAAGAGGATAGCCCCGCTGTCGGCGAAGATATGACGGAACTCCCTGAGGCAGACCTGCCAGAGGTCACTTATGCGGAGTCTGAGAGATCGGATGATATTCATAGAAGCATCAAGCGATATAGCCGACATTCAGGAGGTACTTCCTCAAGCGAGGTAGCATAATGAGCGGCAGGAATATGAAGGCGAGTAGCCCGATATATTGGGGGAGCGAGTCAGCGAAGGGTGCCCCGATGAGCGCCTGATTGATCCCTATGCGGAAGTAGTAGCGCAGGGGGAAGATATAGGCCAGCGTCTGCATCGGTGCGATCATCGAGCTCACAGGGATACTCATCCCCGAGATCGAGAAGGACAGCATCCCGAGGAGGCTACCGAGGCTCATACCCATGCGGAGCACGGGGATCAGCGAGATGAAGAAGATACCGAGAGCCTGAGCTGCCAGCACGAGGAAGACCATGGCAAGCGCCATCGGTGCCCAGCCCGACTGCAGGGGATAGCCCATCCAGCCGTAGAGGATGCCCTGGATGATCCAGCCCGAGAGGACGAAGAGGATGGTCTGCGGAAGAAGCTTGCCGATGAGCGCACGGCTCATCGAGCCCTTAGCCAGACGAAGCCATTCGCTCGCCGTACCGCGCTTGATCTCGAGACCAATGCTGTACGAGGTGAGGAGTAGGATCATCAGCTGCAGGATACCAGGGAGGATCGTCGTGGTGAGGTAGGCCGAATAGTTCAGCCAAGGATTACTCATCACCTCATTGCGCACGACGATGGGCTGCACGGTAGCCATGATCTCTTCCATCGTCTTACCCTTGGCTTGGCCGGTCTGAAGGCCGACCTTGGCCGAAGCAAGCTCGGAGAGCATCTTCATATCTCGGAAGGTGAAGCTCCCTGCCATCAGGTAGGCGCTATTGGTATAATAGTGGAGCTTGGGCTGACGTGCCGATCCCGCACCTGCCTGTAGGCCGGAGGGGATGTGGAAGATCGCATAGACCTCCCCACGGCGCATCGCTTCGAGTGCCTCGGGCATCGAGGCAGCCTCGAGGGCTACCTCAGAGCTCTGGAAGGCGTCGAGGCTACGTGTGAGGGCACGCGAGGTAGGGGTATGGTCTTCGTCCACGACCGCTACGGGCATATTGGTCGGGAGTCCTCCGCCCATCATGTAGAGGAGCATGAGGGTGACCAAGAGCGGTGCCCCGAAGATGGCGAAGAGGTAGATAGGGCGCGTCGTGAGGTAGCGGAGTTCGCGCCTCAGTACGGCACCCAGACCTGTCTTGGGGGTTGACATCTTAGAGCTGACCCTTGTCCAGTACGATCGTCATACCCGCCAGCAGACCTTCGACAGGCTGGGTGGGCTGAGCAGTTACTTCGAAGGTGCGCAGGTCGTGCTGGTCGCGAGGCTTCGTAGCCTTCCACGTAGCGTAGCTCCCCATGTCCTTCATCTTCGAGACAGTCAGCTCGATCTTCTTACCGCCGAGGGCTGGGATGGTGCCGTGGAGCTTACTACCCTGACGCAGGCCGGCGAGCTTGTCTTCGCGCACGGCGAAGAGGACACGCACGGCGCGGTAGTCGGAGATGCTCATAATAGGAGCGCCCGTACCGACGAGCTCGCCCTGATGAGGGTAGATCTCGGAGATGATACCGTCGACGGGAGCGATGAGCGCACCCTCCTTGAGGTAAGCGTCGACCTCGGTGATAGCACCTGCAGCGCGCTCGACGAGGGCCTGAGCAGCCCACTTGTCCTCACGCTGAGCGCCGTTCATCGCCATATCGTACTGGCTGCGAGCAGCACGTTCGGTAGCGCGCATTGCGTTGAGCTGAGCGGTGGCTTCGTCGTACTTCTGTGCGGGGAGGACGCCTTCCTTGTAGAGGCGCTCGACGCGCTCGAAGCTCTTCTCTGCGACCTCGAGACCAGCCTTAGCCTTCTGCCACATCTCGTAGGCACCTTCCTTCTGCTCCTTACGAGCGCCAGCCTGTGCCTTCTGGCTCTGGGCTTCGGCAGCAGACTTAGCGGCCTGAGCCTGCTCGAGCTTAGCGAGGACTTCGGGCGAATAGATGCGTACAAGGGTGTCGCCACGATGTACGCTCTGGCCTTCGCTGACGAGGAACTCAGTGATACGACCTGGGACCTTGCCCGCGATGCGTACTTCATCGACCTCTACTTGGCCGGTGATGATATCCTCCTTCTCACCGAAGAAGATGAAGCCAGAGAGGGCTAAGAGGACCATAGCTACGACGACGATACCGACTCCGAAGATGATACTTTTCTTGGACGATGTGTTGGCAGCCTCGTTCTGCGTGGGCTGCTGGGTGGGTTGTGTACTCATTGTTTTATAGGGCAAGGATATTCTTCAGTTTGCTTTCGGAGAGGAGGACGCGGATCTGCGCGTCGATGAGGCTGTCTTGTGCGCTCATCCAGGCGGTCTGCGCCATAGTATAGTTGAGCAGGGGGATGACGCCTTCCTTGTAGCCGACTTCGGCGTAGCGCATGTTCTCACGCGCCATCTCGACAGCCTTGAGAGCCGTCTGGTAGGCACGGCGAGCATCGTCAGCTGTGCGGAGTGCCTGCTTCATCTGCAGGGTGATCTTACTGCGGGCTTCGGCGAGCTCGAGCTGCTTGACGCGGTGCTCGGCCTTAGCCTGACGACGGCGGAAGGAGCCTGAGAAGAGGTCGGAGATGGGTACCTGAAGCATCGCGCCGAGGTAATACTGTCCGCCAAATTCCTTCTTCGGACCATTAAAGCTATTGGGGTTCGTAGCCGAATAGCTGGCGAAGCCGTAGACCTTAGGCAGGAGCTCTGCTGTCTCCATACGCACGCGCTTGCTATAGATGGTGTCGACCATACGCAGGGAGCGCACTTCGCTGCGGCGCTCGACGGCGGCGGGAAGGTCCTCTGCCTGCAGGCGCTCAGTAGGAGCAGGGAGGGCAAGCTCGATCTGTCCTTCGTCTGCCAGATGGATCTCGGCAGAGGACTCCAAACCGCAGAGGTCAGCCAAGAGCATCTTCGAGAGCTCGAGACCATTCTGTACCTGACTGCGCTTGACCTCGGCTTCGCTGAGCTTCGTGCGGACGGAGAGGCCGTCGGCCTTCGTCGCTACACCAGCTGCGATGGAGGCATCTACGTCGCGCACGGTCTGCGTCAGTAGGGTCACGAGCTGGTCAAGTAGGCGGGACTTGCTGTCGAGGGAGATGATCTGCCAATAGGTCTCATCGACCTTCGTCTCGATCTCCGTGGCAGCTGTCTCACGGAGGTTGTCCTGGAGCTGCTCGGCGAGCGAGGCCATCTGATAGCCCGTGGTGATCTTACCACCGAGGTAGATGGGCTGGATGGCGGTGACGTTGGCTACCCATACGTTGCGCAGGTCGACGGTGCCGAGGTGACGCAGACGATCGGGGATGAGGAAGTTGAAGGAGCCCAGTGGCTTGTCCCAGTCGATGAGGTGGAATTCCTTCTGCATATGCAGGTAGGCTCCGCGAGCCGTCACCTGAGGGAAGAACTTCGTGAAGACCTCTTGCTTGCGGGCGTGGGCAGCTTCGCGCTCGGCGTCCTTCTGCTGGAGCACCCGGCTGTGGGTCTTGGCCATTTCGCGGCACTCGTCGAGGGTGAGCTTCTCTTGGGCAGAGAGCAGCGACGTGCTGGCCACGAGCCCTGTGAGAAGGAGGGCTATACGCTTGGTGCGTACTGATAAACGTAGATCCATTATAGCTATTTCTTATTCTTACTTAGTCTTGGGAGGGCTCGCGCTTGATCTGGCAGGTGATGCGGCCGAGCGCTTGGCGGATATTCTTCTTCGGGTGCATGATGATCTTCGCAGGCTGGAGGGTCGCTTCGGTGACCTCCTCGGGGGTGTTCATCAGCTTGCCTTGGACGAAGGGCATCAGTGTACCCATCTCTCCGAGGTCGACGCCGACGCCTTGCTCGAAGCTCGTACATACGACCTCGGCGAAGGCACGCAGAGCGGACTCCACATCGATGCGGGAGAGCGAGCAAATACTGCTGATCTGCTCCATCACTTGGTCGATGCTTAGCTTCTCACGCTTCGTGGGGTAGGCGTAGTAAAGCGTCTTGCCGGCGCGAAGGCCCTGCTTAGATACCTTACTCTTTATCTCAAGAGTCATCATATTTCTTATCGTTTTTAGGAGTGACCTATGTGTGGTAAATGGAATTACCTTACATAGGTGATTTGCGATGCAAAGGTGGGTAACAAAATGTTATCAACCAAATATTCATTGCTTTTCCCCGCTTTTCTCTCGTCTTTTCCCTTGCCTACCAGCTCCTCCCTCCGAGGATGGGCGATGCTCAGCTCTTATAAATGAGCCTTCCACCCCTTGATGAAGCGTGGAAGATTTGCCGTGACTACTACTCAGGATTTTCCTTTTTGATACTTAATGCGCTGTGTGATAGTGTAGATTGAAAATCAAAGATTTGCCAAATGACTCGGTGAAGAATTGCCGGAATTGTGCTGTGTCTCCTCTTGGAGCTTCGGTGTCATACCTCCGAGAAGAGGGTATGGAGTGCCTTCGCCTGTGCCGTCGTCGGAGTCTCATTAGCTGGGGAAAGCTACCGCCATTGGGGCGGGAGTCTCTTGTGTCTTCATTGATTTGCGAGGGCATCCCTATACAGGGAAAGTTCCACGCTACCGAAGGAAAAGCTTCCACGGCATAGAGGTAAAGCCACGGACGAGTATAGCATTACTTCTATCTACGTGCCTAGATCTAAAATCTACGCACGTGGATATTAGAGTTTACGCGCGTGGATGATAAATCTACCTACGTAGATAAGGGAAATGCACTATACGAAGTCTATTATTTGACTATTGCGATGGCGCTTTTTCTCAGCGTGTGTGAGGGGTGAAGCTGTATAGGAAGGGACTGCGCGGCTTAGGTGGACGCGACTCAGTTGGGTGGGAGATAATGCTCTGAATAGGGCTGTTGGGTGGCTTGAACGTGGGAGATCAGTGGTGAGACGAAGGCGAGTAGGGTAGGCTATTCTCGCAGGCTTTACCCTTCGAGTTGATTATATCGTGTGCGATGTATGTAAGATTTGTATTACCTTTGGAGTGGAAACAGATCATCAGCTACAAGAAAGGAATCGACTCTAATGAGCGGGGCGGTCTTATTAAGCTGCTCGATACCTCTTGCTTTCTCGCTAAGTAGCTCTAAGGAGCACCCTGATGCTCTTACTCCCAGTAGTACTTTACATTAAATAGATTCAGCTATGTCAATCAAGGTTTTGTACACGACTTCGGCTCGTGTCGAAGGTGGCCGCCGCGAAGGCCACGCAGTAAGTAATGATGGTGTACTCGATGTACAGCTTCGCTCGCCCAAGGAACTCGGTGGTCAGGGCGGTGGTACCAACCCCGAGCAACTCTTTGCAGCTGGCTATGCCGCCTGCTTCGATAGCGCCCTTGGGCTCGTCCTGCGCCAGAGCAAGCTCCGTGCGAAGACGGCTGTCACCGCAGAGGTCAGCCTCGGCGAGAATGGTGAAGGAGGCTTCGGCCTCGCTGTCAAGCTCCGTGTCGAGGTCGATGGTATCGATCGTGAGGCAGCACAGCAGGCTATGGAGCGTGCCCATCAGGTATGCCCCTACTCCAATGCGACGCGCGGCAATATCGACGTAACCCTCGAGCTCGTATGATGCCCGCTACGCTCCCGACGAGCAAGACGCAGCACGCCTTTCGTATCCTCCTCGGGCTCTTCCTCCTCTATGCGGGGATCAGCCACATGACCTTCCGCCGTGCGGACTTTGTGGCGCAGGTGCCCGACTGGCTCACGATGAGCAAGGACTTCGTCGTGCTGGCCTCGGGTGTCGTGGAGATGCTCTTAGGGCTCTCCCTCGTAGCTCTCTATCGTCAGCGCGTGTGGGTCGGGCTGGTCGTAGCGATCTTCTTCGTGGCGATCTTCCCTGGCAACATCCATCAGTACACGGAGGGGATCAGCGCCTTTGGGCTCGATACGGATGCGAAGCGCTTGGTGCGCCTCTTCTTCCAGCCACTGCTGGTCCTCTGGGCTCTGTGGTCCACTGGGGCGCTCAAGGCACTATGCCAGCGCTCTAAGTGCTAAGCCCTATCTCTCAACTCTAATCTACGGCGTAGCCCATAGGTGCCGAAGGAGTAGCCTCCCTCGGTGCCTATGGGGTGCGCGTTCTTCGAAGATATATACATCGTATGTCCTCACCTTCACTCCTTCTGGAGGATCAGCTGTGCTTCCGCTTCTATACGGTCGTCCGGCTGATCACACGCCTCTACCAGCCTTATCTTGACCGTCTGGGGCTGACCTATCCGCAGTATCTGGTCTTGCTCGTCCTGTGGGATCATGACGGGGTGCCCCTCAGTCACATCGTAGATCGTCTGGGGCTGAATACGAATACGCTCACGCCTCTGCTGAAGCGTCTCGAGGCGGCGGGCTTCGTCACGCGTACGCGTGGTACGGTCGATAGTCGGCAGGTGATCCTCTGTCTTACCCCTCAGGCGAAGGCCTTGCGTGAGGAGGCAGAAGATATCCCCTCGCTCTTCTCCTGCAAGCTGCGAGATGCAGGCTGTGCCGAGGGCGAACTATCGGCACTCCGTGAGCAACTCGATCATCTGATCTCACGCTTGGAGACTCTCACTCAGACCGCAGGAGTATAGCTCTCTTCTCAATAGGGATAAAGCACCCCGCCCCACACCGTAAGCCTGATGGCTCGTGGTGTGGGGCGGGGTGCTTTGTATGAGGTATGGGGTGGAGCGGGGGGCGCTTACTTGCGGTAGTCCTGCTCGATGTAGTCGATGAAAGCCTTGTTCACCAGGTGCGAGCCGCCAGCGGTGGGGTAGTTGCCGCTGAAGTACCAGTCACCAGGGTGCCCAGGGATCGCTGTATGCAGACCCTCCAGACTCTGGAAGACCAGCTCGACCTCGGCCTTGGTGTCTACGGGACGAAGGAGCTCGACCATCTTGCGGGAGATCTCTTCGGGCGAGAAGGGAGCGTAGATCGCCTTGACGACATTCTCCACGTGCTCATTGTGCGAGACGCTCTCCAGCTCACGCGCCTTCTGATACTGCTCCTCGAGGAGGTGCTGCATGCCTCGCTCTTCGATGAGGGCGATGGCGGCACGGAAGGCGATGAACTCCTTCATCTTACTCATGTCGATGCCGTAGTAGTCGGGGTAGCGGACCTGTGGGCAGCTCGAGACGATGACGATCTTCTTCGGGCCCAGGCGGTCGAGGATACCGATGATACTCTGGCGAAGGGTCGTCCCACGCACGATGCTGTCGTCAATGACGACGAGGTTGTCCACGCCACGCTCTACGGTGCCGTAGGTGATGTCGTAGACGTGCGCTGCGAGCTCATTGCGGCTCTTACCCTCGGAGATGAAGGTGCGGAGCTTGATGTCCTTGATAGCGACCTTCTCGGTGCGGACGCGTGCGGAGAGGATCTCACGTAGCGCTTCGTCGGAGGGCGAAGGCGTGCTCTTGATCTGTCGGAGCTTCTCCTCTGTGAGGTACTTGTCCATACCCTCGATCATACCATAGTACGCGACTTCGGCGGTGTTGGGGATGAAGGAGAAGACGGAGTGGCGTAGGTCACCACCGATAGCACAGAGGATAGCGGGCGTGAGCTGCTCACCGAGAGCCTTACGCTCGCGGTAGATGTCGACGTCACTACCTCGGGAGAAGTAGATGCGCTCGAAGCTACAAGCCTGATCCCGCTTAGGCTGGATGATCTGCTCGGTGCGGACCTCGGCAGCGCGGTTGACGAGGATAGCTTGCCCTGGGCGAAGCTCGGTGATCTGCTCGGCGGGGACGTTCATCACCGTCTGGATGACGGGGCGCTCGGAGGCCAAGACGACGACTTCATCGTCGATATAGTAGAAGGCTGGACGGATGCCGTGGGGGTCGCGCATGGCGTAGGTCTCGCCGCTACCCGTCTCACCGCACATGACGAAGCCCCCGTCCCAGAGGGGGGCACACTGGCGCAGGACGTTCGCCAGGTCGATGCGCTCCTCGATGTAGTGCGTGATGTCCATGCCTGTGAGGCCGTGGGTACGGCTCTCTTTGAAGAGACGCTCGACCTCGCGGTCGAGGCGGTGCCCGAGCTGCTCCAGGAGGATATGCATATCGGAGACGTGGCGGGGATGCTGGCCGACGGAGGCAATGGCTTCGAAGACGTCGGTGACGTTCGTCAGGTTGAAGTTACCGCAGATGGAGAGGCACTTGGCGCGCCAGTTGCTGCGGCGAATCATGGGGTGCACGTAGGTCAGGCCACTCTTGCCCGTCGTGCTATAGCGCAGGTGTCCCATGAGGCAGGAGCCAGCGAAGGGCAGGTAGCGCTCGGCATAGGCTGCATCAGCGAGCTTCTCTGCGGGGACATCAGCGAAGGAGGCGTAGACGGAGTTGAAGATCTCTTGGATGGCGGAGGCACCTTCGGCGCGCTCGCGGAAGAGATATTCGTCACCAGGAGCCGCGTGGAGCTTGACGACAGCGAGCCCAGCACCTTCCTGACCGCGGTTGTGCTGCTTCTCCATGAGGAGATAGAGCTTATTGAGGCCATACATCCAGGTGCCATACTTCTCTTGGTAGTAGGCGAGGGGCTTACGCAGGCGGATCATCGCCACGCCACATTCGTGCTTGAGGGGTTCCATTGAGTGAAGGGATAAATCTATGGAGTCGGTATAGAGGAAAGAAGTAAAGATGCGCATGCCTCCCGCAGCGGGGAGTATGCGCATCTTTGACTTATCTATTTGTGCATAGGAGGGTGCGGAGGGTTAGCGCTTGCCTTGCTTCTGGGCTTTGCGCTGCTGCTCCTGCTGGAGGCGCTGAGCTTCCTCGAGGCGCTGCATCCACTTAGACTTCTTGCGGGGCTTCTTCTTGTTCTCTTCGAGCTGGCGGAGGAGCTTGTCCTCGTTGAGCGTCCAGCGGAAGGCGAAGTACTGCAGGATGGTGATGAGCGTAGAGACGAAGTAGTAGTAGCTAAGACCCGAGGCGTTCTGGTTGAACATGAAGAAGAACATGATCGCCATGATATAGGGCATGGTCTTCATACCGGCCATACCTTCGCCCGAGGGGCTCTGATTCATCGTGTAGCGCGTGTAGAGGATGTTCGTCACCGTCATCAGCACGCAGAAGAGGCTCAGGTGGTTGCCCAGGAAGGACGAGATGAGGGGGATGTTCGCATGCCACGAGATGACCGCGTCATAGGTAGAGAGGTCGTCAGCCCAGAGGAAGCCCTGTCCGCGCAGTAGGATGGAGGTAGGGAAGTACATGTACAGTGCGATGAGGAAGGGCATCTGCAGCAGCATGGGCAGACAGCCGCTCATCGGGCTGGCACCAGCCGAGCGATAGAGATTCATCGTCTCGGTCTGACGCTTCATCATCTGATCCTGCTCCTTGCCGGGGTACTTAGCGTTGATGGCTTCGATCTGAGGGCGCAGCACACGCATCTTCGCCTGCGACATGTAGCTCTTGTAGGTGAAGGGCCAGAGAAGCATCTTGATGAAGAGCGTCATCAAGAGGATGATGATACCCCAGTTCGACAGGAAGCCAGAGAGGAAGGTCACTACGGGGATGATCAGATACTGGTTGATCCAGCGGAAGACGCTCATGCCGAGGTAGACGAGGTGGTCGAGGTGCAGGGCGTTTGCCTTGTCGACACCTTCGTCATAGCCCTTCAGAAGGTCGTAGTCGTTGGGGCCGAAGAAGAACATAAAGGGCACGACGGTCTCCGTCTCCTTGACCGAGATGGGGAAGGTCCCCTTGAAGTCGCCAGAGCGGACGTAGCCGCTACCTTCGCCCTCGGTCTTGAGGGTGAGCTTATTATCCTTGAAGCCCGTAGCCGAAGCGATCAGCACGGAGCTGAAGTACTTGTCCTTGAAGGCCACCCAGCGCAGCGTCTCTTGGATATCTTCGTTGGCTTCGCTGGTCGTCTCGAGGCGGTCTACATCGCCCTGAGGGTAGTGGTAGTAGATACCGCTATACTGACCCTCGAACTTCCAGGACTGCTCCTGCTGGGGGATGCGCTGACGCCACTCGATATCCTGCAGCGCAATGTTCACGGGGAGGAAGTGACGAAGCTCGTGACCGCGGATGGTGAAGTCCACGCGGTAGTCGGAGCTACGGAGCTTATATACGTAGTCGAGGTAAGCTGACTCGTCGAGCTGCATACGCAGGGTAGCAGTGGAGTCGGTAGCTTCGATGATGTCGAAGTTGGCATCAGCCGTGCTCACCATACGGTTGTCGAGCGTGCGTAGGGGGAGGTCCAGACGCGTGTCGCCCTTACGGAAGAGATGTACGGGCTTCTTCGACTGGTCGAGGTAGTCTGCGAGTACGGCTTCGACAGGGGCACCACCACGGGTGGAGATGGAGAGAGCGAGCTTCTCGTTCTTCAGTACGATGACCTTCTCTTCCTTAGCCTGCTGGTAAGGGGCGAGGATGGGGGCACCCGTGCTGTCGAGGGCGGCGGTGTCAGCCGTGGCCTGTGGGGCAGCGGGCTGCTGAGCTACGACGTGGGTGGTATCCGCTGGTGGCGGTGTCTGCTGAGTCGGGTCGGGCTTGCTGAACCAGGTGAACCCGATGAGTACGGCCCCGATGAGTAGGGCTCCGATGAGTGTATTCTTATCCATTAATCTATACTATGCCTCCACACGCGCCAGTGGGGCGCTGGAGGCGATGTGATACAGTCGCGGGGGGCTCTTAGGCCTGATGGCGCTCGCCACCGTGCTTGATCGCTTCCTTCACGAAGGCGAGGAAGAGCGGGCTGGGGTGGAGTACCGTGCTGCGGTACTCGGGGTGATACTGCACGCCGACATACCAAGGATGTCCGCTGAGCTCTACCGTCTCGACGAGCCCCGTGTCAGGGTTTTCCCCTGCACAAATCATGCCAGCTGCTTCGTAAGCCTCGCGATACTGGCTGTTGAACTCAAAGCGGTGGCGGTGACGCTCACGGATGAAGTCCGAGCCATAGGCGGCAGCGATCTTCGACCCAGGGCGCAGCACGCAGTCGTAGCCCCCGAGACGCATCGAGCCTCCGAGGTCGGAGATGCTCTTCTGCTCTTCCATGAGGTCGACGACCTTGTGTGTGGTCGTGGGGTCAATCTCCGTGGTGTGGGCATCGCTCCATCCCAAGACGTTGCGGGCGAACTCGATGACCATACACTGCATACCGAGGCAGATACCCAGCGTGGGGATGCCGTGCTCACGGGTATAGCGCAGGGCGACGAACTTCCCATCAACACCGCGGGAGCCGAAGCCAGGAGCTACGACGACACCATCAACATCCCCCAGCAGTTCGGCTACATTCTCCTCAGAGACCTTCTCGCTGTGTACGGAGATGAGGCGGAGCTTGCGGCCACTGTAGGTAGCAGACTGCAGGAGCGCTTCGTCGATGGACTTGTAGGCATCCTGCAGCTCGACGTACTTACCGATGAGGGCGATGGTGACGACGTCCTTAGCTTCTTCGCGCAGGGCGAGGAACTTCTTCCACTCCTTCAGCTCAGGCTTAGCCTCAGGCGTGATGCCGCTCTTCTTGAGCACGATCTCATCGAGATGCTGCTCGCCGAGTGCCAAGGGTACCTGATAGATGGTGGGGACGTCGACGCTCTGCACGACGGACTCTGCTGAGACATTACAGAAGAGTGCGACCTTGCGGAGGATGTCGCTGCTGAGTGTGTGCTCAGTACGCAGGACGAGGATATCGGGCTGGATACCGACCTCCTGGAGCTGCTTGACGGAGTGCTGGGTGGGCTTGGTCTTCACTTCACCAGCCGCAGCGATATAGGGGACGTAGGTCAGGTGGACGCACAGGCAGTTCTGCCCGAGCTCCCACTTGAGCTGTCGTACGCTTTCGAGGAAGGGGAGGGATTCGATATCGCCGACGGTACCACCGATCTCGGTGATGACGAAGTCGTACTGCTTCTTGAGGCCAAGGAGCTTGACGTTGCGCTTGATCTCGTCGGTGATGTGGGGGATGACCTGTACGGTCTTGCCGAGGTAGTCACCCTTACGCTCCTTGCGGATGACGTTTTGGTAGATACGCCCGGTAGTGATGTTGTTGGCTCGTGAGGTCGCTATGTCGAGGAAGCGCTCATAGTGTCCGAGGTCCAGGTCGGCTTCGTGCCCGTCATCGGTGACATAGCATTCGCCGTGCTCGTAGGGATTGAGGGTGCCTGGGTCAATGTTGATGTAGGGGTCGAACTTCTGTATCGTGACGCTGTAGCCACGTGCCTGTAGGAGCTTGCCAAGAGAGGCTGCTACGATCCCCTTGCCTAAGGAAGAGACGACGCCCCCCGTGACGAAGATGTACTTTGTTTCCACTATGCGCTATTATATATCGGATGAAGCGTACTCCAGCGATGGCCACACGCCCCTTGCCTTGCAGGGGGTAGGGACGAGCTGATAAGTACTCCACCCAAGTTACCCTGCAAAGATACGCTTTTTACCCGCTTTGCTCCTTCCCGCGTAGTGTGTGCTGCAAATTTCTCCGACGTCTATTACTACCCCTGCCTACCACGATAGAGAAAACTTCGAGATGCTGGCCTTTCGTAGCTCCGTCTTCTGCAGGGAAGAGAGGGCTTCTCTGGGTACTTCCTCTTCTCTATAGAAGGTGATGAAGTGCAAAGGACTATTGGTATGGGGTGTGAATGAGTAGTTGTTTGCACTCAGACCACTATTCGTTCATACCCCATACCACTATTGGTTTGCACTACCGACCACTATTGGTTTGCACTACCGACCACTATTGGTTTGCACTGCCTCGCTCGGGGGGGGGCTCTTCATCCCTTCCGAATAAGATACCCCACTTAGGAGCAAAACAAAGGCTACACCCGAAGTCTGACTTCGGGTGTAGCCTTTGCTATGAGGGAGAGAATGGGGAGGGCTTTACGCGAAGAGGCGTGCGCTACTTCGGTTCGCCTTAGAAGCGGAAGCCAATGGACACGCCCATATCGAAGATGTCAGAAGCCTGCTTGATCTTTGAAACCTTGACCTGGGGCTGTGTGGCATCGAAGGTAAACACAGCATTCGTCATATCTCTGGGGATATCTTGACGAAGAGCCTTTTCGACCTCTGCGTGGCTGACCGCAGGAGTATAGGTGCCTGTAAGACTCCCGCGTGTGAAGCCACGTCCGACACCGAGGATGTGCCAGTCTAAGACGATGTTCTTCCGTCGTCCGAAGAGCCATTGTGCCCCGATGCTGAGGCCGTAGCTGTGTGTCGTGGCCTGACCGTCGTAGTCAACGCTGATATGCTGCATCTTGTCGTCTACCACCTTGTGTGGGGCATATATATGCTGGCGGGTGAAGTCGCTATGCTGGAATCTGTAGTAGCCCTGTATGTAGAAGCCATGTCCTAAGCCTCCATTGAGATACCATCTTATCTGGGGCGAGAAGGCTACATACTTCGGTTGCTCGGGAGAGAAAACGATGGAGTTGCTGAGAGCATAGCTACGGTAGTGGAAGGCTCCAGACTGCGTCCCTTCATCTCCCTGAGGGGTGAAGTAGAGACCGAGCTGGGCACTGACTCCATGGGCGAGGAGGCGCTCGACCTGAAGGTTGAGATTCCCGACGACATCGCTCAAGGGGTCGGTCTTGACGATGGTCCTCCCATCAAGGAGCGAGTAGAGCTGGGTAGGGTCGGGCTTGGGTGCTTCTTGTGCCAGCACGGGGAGTGTGCTGAGGCTAAGCATAAGGGCAGTAAGTATCTTTCGCATAAATATGTAGAGAGGGCTGGGGCTTTGTGACCCCAGCTGAATTAATGAATCGTTAGAAGCGGAAGCCGATGGAGAGCCCCATATCAAGGATATAGGACTGGTACTTGATCTTTGATACCTTTACCCGAGGCTGTGTGGCATCAAAGGTGAACTCAGTACCTTCTCCTTGGTTGGGAAGGTCGCCACGGATGCGCTCTGTGAAACTCTGCTGGTCGAGGGCTGAGGTATAGCTCCCCGTGAGCTTACCTCGGACGAAGCCACGGCCGATCCCAGCGATGTACCAGTCTAAGACGACATTCTTTCTCCGGCCAAAGAGCCACTGTGCCCCGACACCAAAGCCGAAGCCATGCATCGTAGCTTGACCATCATATACCAGAGTAAATTCAGGTGTATCATTGCCAATTAGAGTGCGGTGCGAGCTGATCTCTTGGTTGGTAAACTGAGTGTGCTGGTAGTGATAATACGCCTGCATATAGAAGCCATAGCCCAAGCCATCATTGAGATACCATCGTACTTGCGGCACGACAGCGACATACTTGGGCTGGAAGGAGTAGAGGGCTATACTACTCGTCACCGAAGTGATGTCGTGGAAGGCTCCGAACTGTCGCCCTTGATTGGACTTAGGAGAGGTGAAGACGGATAGCTGTGCGCTAAGCCCATCGGTCAGGATGCGCTCGATCTTGAGGTTGAGGTTCCCGAAGATGTCGCTGAAGGGATTGGTCTTGATGATGGTCTTCCCATCAAGGAGCGAATAGACCTGTGTGGGGTCTGTCTTAGGTGTCTGCTGCGCCAGCACGGGGAGCGTGCCGAGAGCAAAGAGCAGAGGAGTAAGTCTCTTGATCATGATGGATAGAGGTATAGATCGTGTCGTATCGTACCGCTAAGTTAGTGAATTCAGGGAATTTTGCTACTGGTATTTTGCTGCGGCGTAAGTCGTAGGGGGAAAGAGCATTGCGGGGAGGGGTAAATGAACCAGTACTGGTCACTGACCCGATCAGTACTGGTCGCGCTTCGGACCAGTACTGGTAACTACTGGTAACTACTGGTGACCAGTACTACTTCGCTCGGTGACCAGTACTGGTTGCTTTTACCTCAAGATACGGCGAGCTGGCAGAGGGCTGTGAGCACTCTGTGAAGTCTCGGGTGAAAGCGGTGGGGTTATTCCTCGGGGAGGAGTGGTTCACCGAGGTCGCGTAGACCTTCGATGAGGTAGGGGCGAGTGATGTCCCGGGGCTTGAGGATCTCCCGATCCCAGGTGATGAGGTCGATGTCCACGGGGATAGCTTCGGGGTGCTTCTTGCGCTGCTCGGGGGTACGGCCTGTACGACGCTCCAGAGCCTTGAGGTGTGTGGCGAAGGTCTCCAGCTCCATACTTGTCTCTCCTACGGCTACTTGGTCGGTGAAGAGCGCATCGGAGAGTCCAAAGCTGATGGGGGCAGATTCGCGAGCTGGGGAGAAGGTGAGGCGCTCCAGCCCGAGACTGCGGAGCCCCGCTTGGGCCAGAGAGAGGTGTTTCTGTGGCTCACTATTAGAGCCCAAGGTCAAGACAAAGCGATGGAGCTTCATAGTCACTTGCTGTCGGTGTGCTGGGTGTGTACAGAGGCCTCGTGGATCGAGCTGAAGAGCTCCCTGAGGAAGCCTTCATCCAGTCCCAAGGCATGGCCCTGTGATAAGCGGTCCTCCAGCAGACTGCGGTAGCGGTCGGGCTGCACGATAGGGAGGTGGGCACTGGCCTTGATATGCCCGATCTCTTCGGAGATGATCATACGCTCTCGCAGCAGGCGCAGGAGTTCGGCATCGATATGATCAATCTTCTCCCGTAGTCCGCTGAGCATGCGGTCATCGGTCGGTCGGACTGGGCGGAGATCCAGCTGGGAGAGGATGGTGATGAGGTCGGTGGGGGTGAGCTGCTGTGCGGCATCGCTCCAAGCACTCTCGGGCTCGGGGTGCGTCTCGACCATCAGGCCGGAGAAGTTCATCTCCAGCCCCATACGGCTGACCAGCGGTACGAGGTCTCGGCGCCCAGCGATGTGGCTGGGATCAACGAGGATGGTAAGCTCGGGATGGCGACGGCGTAGCTCAATGGGGATTTGCCAGAGGGGGGCATTGCGATAGAGCCCCTTGGCGTAGGTGCTGAAGCCGCGGTGTATAGCCCCTATCTGAGGGATACCTGCTTGGTAGAGGCGCAGGAGAGCGCCTTCCCACAGCTCGATGTCGGGGTTAAGTGGGTTCTTTACCAGCACGGTGACGCGCTCTCCGCTGAGGGCCTCGGCAAGCTCTGCCATAGCAAACGGGCTTGTCGTCGTGCGCGCTCCGATCCAGAAGGTATCCAGCCCTGCAGCGAGTGCTTCCTCCACATGGCTGGCGGAGGCCACTTCGGTGGCGACCTGCATACCCAGCTCACGCTCGACGCGCTGGAGCCAAGGCAGGCCTTCGCTACCTACTCCCTCGAAGGAGCCTGGGCGTGTGCGGGGCTTCCATAGGCTGGCACGGAAGAGGCGGATACCTCGGGCACGCAGCGCCTCGGCTGTCGCGAGGGTCTGTGCTTCTGTCTCGGCACTACAAGGGCCAGCAAAGACTATATAAGGGAAGGGAGAGGGATGACGGAGGGTGAGTGGGCGGAAGGGGGAGGCTTGCATGGGCGAGCGGGTGAGGGGCTGGGACTACGCTTGGGGCTCTGCGCCGAGCTCTTCGATGAGACGGAGCATGGAGCGATAGAGGACGGAGTGCCAGGGGTGGGTCTTCTGCGAGAGTAGGTCGTTGTGCCAGAGGAGCGTGAGCTCGCCGTTGTATCGAGCTGTCGTGCGGATGAGGTCGTGTGCGATGCGCTCGGCTTCATCTTGCTCCAGCGCCATGTAGCGCTGATCACTCAGCGTCAGGTCGCGCAGCACGAGAGGGTGGAGGATGAGCTCTGTCAGAAGGCGGGTATTGGGGTTGATGAACTTCACCGGACGGCAGGTGCCGAGGCGGAAGCCGACGACATCGGCGTAGCCCATCGAGTAATCATTGCGGAAGCCCGAGACATAGGCCTGAAGGAGGTCCTCGGGCTCGCAGGAGGTGAGCTTATTGTGTCGCAGGCCACGGGGACGCTGACGGAAGGCCTTCTCAAACTGATGGCGCTCCTTGCTGATGAGCTCCGACTGGTGCCCCGCGGCATAGCTACACTGCAGCGCCAAGAGCACCTTGTGCTTGGCGGCTATCGAGAGGATGCGATGGAGATAGTGCGAGTGGAGGCTGTAGTAAGGCTTATCCAGCGGGTGGCGCGAGGGCATGCGGATGAAGAGGAAGATATCCGATCTATCCCTACCCAAGCTATCGCAGGTATTACGATCCCACTTGAGGAACTTAGGGAAGGTGAAGTAGTCGTCCTCGACATCTGCTGAGAAGCTAAGGCGTGCTGCCTCTAAGGGACTCTTCTTCTGCTTGAGCCATGCACGCAGGAAGCTTCTCCAGCCACGATAGTTGTACGGGCGGGAGAGGTCGTGGGTGAGGTTGACTCTGCTGAAGGTCTGGGGACGCTCCTCGAGGCGTAGGTTGTGGCGCTCAGCGATGCCCGTCTCGAGGAGGATCTGTCTGAGGGCCTCGCCGTACTCGTCGATGATGGGGCGGTGCAGGAAGCCTGCTCGATAGGGGAGCGAACTCTTCCCAGGGAATCGCCCATAGGAGTCGCGCTCACTACGTCGGTACATCTCCTCATAGCGGGAGATGAGGAAGTAGGTCGAGGCGAGTAGGTCGGCATGGATGATGAGCTGACTCCCATCAGCGCTCCACTCCTCTCGGGGCTCGCCGAAGAGTAGTGGTATCCCTCGCCACGTCTTCAGCGGGAGGGGAGGCATCGACTCCTCGGTGCCATAGACGTCCATCTTGAAGAAGCCTGAGGGGATGATGACGATAGGATAGAGCTTCATCTGCTCAGGATCGTCGGTATAGCCGATGGCTTCGAAGCGGCGCTGGAAGCGATCGTCACCTTCACTCTGTACCCAGAGCGAGCCGACGAGGAAGTCAATGAGGTACTGGCGTATCTTCTTGCAGAGCATGGGTGCGGGATTACTCTTGTGCTGGGCTTAAGCTGAGCACGGCCTCGATAGGATGGTGATCCGATTCGCTGGCCGTCTTGTCGACCTCGCAGCTGATAGCACGGAAGGCAGAGCCGTAGAGGATGTGGTCGATGCGCACGATGAAGGGGCGCGTCGTGAAGGTGAAGCCGAAGCCATTGCCACGCTCGACGAAGGCATCCTTCAGCCCATCGGCGATCTTACGCCGGGTATAGGAGAGGGGCGTGTCGTTGAAGTCGCCACAGACGATGACACGCTCGGTACCATAGCTCTGTATGAGCTGGTGGATGACGTTCGCCTGTACGCCATGGGCACGGAAGGTCGGTGCGAGCTTTGCGCCCATGGCGTCCTTCAGGCGGACGGCATCGCCTTGAGAGGCCAAGCGTAGGTAGTCCTCGCCATCGATACGGCGCAGATGGAAGGACTCGAGGTGTACATTGATGATGAGTGTCTCTTCACCACGGATGAGCACCTTGTAGGCTATAGCTCCGTTGACCCAAGAGTCGATAGGTATCTCCTTGGTATCGGTGATAGGGTACTTGGAGAGAAGCGCGAGGGTACTCCCGCCACGATTCACGCGATTCACCTGGATATAGGGGTAGTCCTTGTCGAGATAGCTACGCAGGGTCTTTGAGACGACACCTGCCCAAGGATTCTGATTGAGCATCGCCTCCTGTAGGCAGACGATGTCAGCACCACTGCTTTTGATGTACTGCAGGATGGCGTTGGGGCTGGTCTTGGTGTGGGGCTTGAAGCCGAAGGCGCAGACGTTGTAGGAGAGCACGCGTATCGCATCGTCTTCGTCGCCGAGGATCTTCGCCGAGCGGCTGATGGGGAAGTAGGTGAGGAGCTGTGGCAGGGAGATGAGCCACACGACTCCGACGAGGATAAGGCGCTTCTTGTCGAGCGCAATGAGCCAGAAGAGGCTCACAAGGATCTGCGCTAAGATCAGCCCAGGGAATAGTAGGCCTAAGAAGCTCGGGAGGATCCAGGTCTTCGGTGCTATGTACCCCGAGTAGGCTCCGAGGAGATAGATCCCAGAGATGAGGAGTGTCCCCACGAGAAGGATGACCCGTGCGACGCGTGAGCTGAAGGTGAAGAGAGCGCGAAGCTTCATTATTTGGTTGCTGTGGGGTAGGTTAGTTCTTGTCTTTGGGGAGGTTCTTCATCAAGCGACGACGCTCCTCGGGGCTTAGGCTGGAGAAGCTCGAGTGACGGGTCTTGCGTAGCAGTTCCTCTCGGTCGCTGGTAAAAACGCTTGCGGGATGCTTGGCTTGCTTGCGGTAGTAGAGACCGCAGGCGATACCGAAGAGGAGCCCGCCGAGGTGCGCCAAGTGACCGCCTAAGTTTCCTCGTCCAGCACCGAGGAAGACGAGGAAGAGGAAGACCCAGAGTGCGATGGGTGGGATGCGATTTCCCGTAAAGCGTAGGGTGAACGAGGAGAGAATCTTGCGATCTACCATGACTGCCGCAGCACATACGCTGAGGATGGCAGCTGAAGCACCTTGCAGCGACAGGGGAGGTATGATCTCTGCTCCGAGGAGCTGGTAGCCTAAGAGGTAGGTCAATGCCCCTGCGATGATGCCTCCGATATAGATCCAAAGGAATCTGCGCGTCCCGAGTCGATACGCCATCACAGGGAGGAGCGCATAGATCAGGCACATGTTGCCAAAGAAGTGGAAGAAGTTTAGGTGGGGGAGGGCATACGTGACGAGCGACCAAGGGTGGTAGAGTACCTTGTCCCACTCAGGGTAGAAGGAGAGCGAGAGCCCGAGATCCCACCAGCGTAAGGGTGTGATGAGCGTGCAGGCCCAAGAGGTCAGCCCAATAAGGAGGTAGGCGAAGGTATGTAGGATGAGGAGGCGCATAACGATGCCCCCCTCTTGCCAATACTCTTTATATAGCTTCTGCCAGTTCATCGAAGAGCTATCGGATAACCCCCTTCTTACGCCATAGATAGATGAGGATAGCTCCGCCGATCATCCCACCGAGGTGAGCGAAGTGGGCTACCTGACCCCAGGTATTGTGGATACCGGCGAAGAGCTCAAAGGCGCCGTAGAGGAAGACGAAATACTTCATCTTCAGCGGTATGGCGAAGCCAATGAGGACGTATGAGTTGGGGAAGAGTACTCCAGAGGCAAGGAGGATGCCGAAGACAGCTCCCGATGCCCCCACGGTATTCAGCATACTGAGGAAGGTGTCGAGTGGCACGATCCCCGATGGGAGCTGTACGCTCGCGTATTGTACGACCTCGCTTAGCTCATAGTACCAGCTCAGCTCCTGCACCAGCCCTGCACTAATACCACAGAGGAGATAGTAGATCAGATAGCGCTTGCTGCCCCAGAAGTACTCAATGCTCGAGCCAAACATATAGAGCGCGAACATATTCGACAGCACGTGCTCGATGGACGAGGTGCTGTGGAGGAACTGATACGTCAGGAGCTGCCACACTCGGAAGGCTGAGGACTCGAAGTAGTGCAGGCCAGCGACCTCCGCAAGGTCAAAGCCTCGACGCAGTAGCAGGACTGAGGCGAAGTAGATGATGAAGTTGATGACGATCAAGTTGCGGGTCACTGGGGGAGCCCAGCGAGTCCAGGCGGAGGAGGACTGTTGCATACAGCGCTATGGAGTGATGATGGAGTCTATCTATATATGGGGCTCTCGGGGATATGCTCACCTGAAAAGCCCCGTCTCACAAAGATAACTATTCTTCCCCGCTTCTTTGTTGCACAGCAGGAAGCGAAATAGCCCCGCAGGAGGTCATCCTGCGGGGCTATTTATATCCTACGGCTTCGGTGCGCGGGCAGGGTTGCCTCAGCGCAGATGGGCCGTATGGGAGTCGACTACTTGATGCGCTTGTAGCCGTAGACAGCGAGGTCACCGAGCTCTTCTTCGATGCGGAGGAGCTGGTTGTACTTAGCCATACGGTCGGTACGGCTGAGCGAACCGGTCTTGATCTGACCAGAGTTCGTAGCTACAGCGATGTCAGCGATCGTAGCATCTTCCGTCTCACCAGAGCGGTGTGAGGTGACGGAGGTGAAGCCGTGGCGGTGAGCCATGTCGATAGCGTCGAGGGTCTCGGTGAGCGTACCGATCTGGTTGACCTTGATGAGGATCGAGTTACCGCAGCCTTCGGCGATACCGCGACGGAGGTACTCTACATTCGTGACGAAGAGGTCGTCACCGACGAGCTGGATCTTCTTGCCGAGCTTGTCGGTAAGCTTCTTCCAACCTTCCCAGTCGTTCTCAGCCATACCGTCTTCGATAGAGTCGATAGGATACTTCTCTACCAGCTGGCTGAGGAACTCAACCTGCTCGTCGATCGTGCGCTTCACACCGTGGTCACCTTCGAACTTCGTGTAGTCGTAGATGCCATCCTTGAAGAACTCAGAGGAAGCACAGTCCATAGCGATGGTGATGTCCTTACCGGGGACGTAGCCAGCCTTTTCGACAGCCTTGAGGATCGACTCGATAGCGTCTTCCGTACCGTTGAGGGCAGGAGCGAAACCACCTTCGTCACCTACAGCGGTGCTGAGGCCACGATCGTGGAGGACCTTCTTCAGTGCGTGGAAGACTTCAGCACCCATGCGGAGACCTTCGCGGAAGCAGCATGCACCCACAGGGCGGATCATGAATTCCTGGAAAGCGATAGGAGCGTCAGAGTGCGAGCCACCATTGATGATGTTCATCATAGGTACGGGCAGTACATAGGTGTTCGTGCCACCGATGTAGCGATAGAGGGGGATGTCGAGGTACTGAGCGGCAGCCTTAGCGACGGCGAGAGATACACCGAGGATAGCGTTAGCGCCGAGGTTGCTCTTGGTCTTGGTGCCATCGAGAGCGATCATCTTCAGGTCGATCTCACGCTGGTTCAGGGCGCTCATGCCGTAGAGCTCAGGTGCGATGACGTTGTTGATGTTCTCTACTGCCTTGAGGACACCCTTACCGAGGTAGCGACCCTTGTCGCCGTCACGGAGCTCGAGAGCTTCGTTTTCGCCCGTGGATGCACCGCTGGGTACAGCTGCACGACCGATGATACCACACGCAAGGTGTACGTCTACTTCTACTGTGGGGTTCCCACGGGAGTCGAGGATCTCACGCCCGACGATCTTGATAATTTCCATAAAACTAATTCGAATTAGCAAATCTGTCTATATAGACTTTTCTGTCTCCTACAAAGGTACAACGAATATATGATATTCAACTGCCCGAGTTACAAGAGAATGGACAATGGGATAAGGGCACTCCTCTGCACCCTATTTAAGGCCTTTCAAAAGCACCTCCTTCGGTCGTAGAAAAAGCGCCCCACAGCACGCCTTTTCGTAGCGTGCTGTGAGGCGAAGGTGGGGGAGAAAGGACTAAGAGATGAGCGCCTTAGATGCGAAGCGTAGCCGTCACGATGAGCTCGCGGGGGCGGAGCGGTACGGCGAAGCTCGAGATGTCGGTGGCGGAGAGGCGGGTCACTTGGTAGGCAGTCTGTCCCCATAGGTTCGCTAAGCGGGCGGTGAGCTTGACGCGCTTGCTGACAGTCCAGGTGGCGTCGAGGTCACCGAAGAGGGTATGCTTGTACTCCCTCGGAGCGACCTCATTCATCGAGTGGACGATCTGCAGGCCGAGGAGCCAGCGATCACCGAGGGGGAGGCCTGCCTCGAAGCTCTCGCGTAGGGAGAGGACGGGGCGTAGCTTCGTCAGCGGGTGATGTATCCATAGGCTGCTGAGCTCGAAGGTGTAGGCCAGCTCCAGCGGGGAGAGCTTGTTGCACGTCATCGTGAGGCTGGGCACGAGGAGGTCGCTCTGGATCTGATAGACGCGATGTGCTTGTGAGGAGATGTAGCTCGAGTGGCTGTATCGTAGCTCGGCATGTAGGCTCAGCCCGAGTGGTGCGATGGACTTGTCGACGACGCCCGCTGCGGAGAAGGTCTGGCGGTGGTGCGTGCTGTCGATGGGGATGCTCACCGTGCGGTCAAGACTATAAGTATAGTCACGGTAGTAGCCGTGGGTCGTGTAGTTGTAGCTCAGATGGAGGTAGGTGAAGAAGAGCTCCAGCGGGTTGCGATAGGTGAGGCGGAGCGAGCTGGAGAGGGTCTGCTGACTGTAGAGGTGCTCGAGACTCTGGTAGTAGAGGCGGTAGCCTCGTCTCTGGGTGCTGGAGCTGTAGTAGCCGTCGAGGTCGGGGCGCTCAGAGTAGCTCCCGCGTAGCCATAGCTCCCCGTGCTGCCCGAGGCTCGCCCTCATGCTGAAGAAGGGGGCGATACGTAGGCGTGTCGCCTCATCGTGTCGCGTACCTACCTGAAGCATCTCCCGCTCGAGGGTCAGGGGGCTCCCCACCGAGAGATAGAAGCCCTCGGGGCGGTAGCTGAAGGACGCATCCAGCGCCAGAGAGAGGTCGCGGTAGCTGCAGGAGCGGGCGAGGCTGGCGTAGGGCGTGTCAAAGCTCCGTAGGTCCGCCGTGGCTTCCAGCCCCGTGTGAAGTGCGGTGGTATGGGAGAAGTGGAAGCTCGTCGAGGCTTGATGCGTCGTGTGAAGCTGGGTGATGCGGCGCTGCTCGTAGAGCGTCTGTGTGGGGAGTGCCGCCTCGGTCCACTCGCCACGGAGCGTCTCTCCTGCGGTGTAGCCACGTGTGGAGGAGACGAAGTCGAGGACCGTACCGCCTAAGCGGAGGGTCGTCTGCAGGGCTGCTTGGAGCCAAAGCGGCTCCTGCCGTAGCCCCAAGGTGTACTCACGGCTATTGGAGCGAAGGCCCTCCGTTTGGTCGGAGCGCCTACCTCCGAAGCGCAGCTCACCTACGAGATAGCGCTTGGGCGCATTGTGCTCGTAGCGCAGGGCGGCATTGTAGTAGTTGGGGCTTCGGGTCAGCTGAGAGGTCTCGTAGAGGTCGAGAGGGGTAGTGCCGAGGTAGTGGGTCTCGCTCTCGGAGCTGAGGTGTCGGCGGTCATGGTATCCCGAGACGTTGATGCGGAGGTTGCTGTACTCCCCGAGCTTCTGCAGGTCATTGATACCCCAGTTGAAGCCTCTATCATCGAGGTAGCGCCCGATGTCGAGAGGTGGGCGCTGTGGGGAGGAGGTCTGTAGGGTGGTCGAGGGAAGGGAGATCTGCGGCAGGCCACTCCCTGCGTCGTGCTGCTGCTCGAAGTCTGACGAGAGGTCTACCCCCGTATTATTCCCCTTGAGTGAGGTGATGAGCTGATTCGTCGGTGAGGCCTGCATGAGGAAGGCCTTGCCCTCCCAGAGTGGCGCAGGCAGGCCCGTTCCTGCTGAGACTTCCCCGAAGGGACGGAAGCGTGAGGCCTTGCTCAGACGGATGTTCAGTGCTGCCTGGTCGCTGGAGACGAGGCCCTGTAGGACGCGCTTGTGCTGGTTGTGCTCGATGACTTCGACCTGATCAACGGCATTGATGGGGATGTTGCGCGAGGCCTGCGTGTAGTTGCTGCCCAAGGGATCTTGCCCCTCGATGTAGAACTTATTGATCGGTGTACCCTGATACTCTATCCGTCCATTCTCCTTGACCTCTACTCCGGGGAGCTTCTTGATGACATCCTCGAGGTAGCGGTCTCGCTTGCCTGCAAAGGCCTTGACGCGGTAGCGGAGCGTGTCGCCCCGCACGGTGATGGGGCGTGCCTTGATATGTACCTCACGTATCGGCGTCGTCGAGGGCTGGAGACGCACGGTGAAGCTATCTCCCGAAAGCTCGCTGATGCGTAGCTCTTGCTTCGTATAGCCTAAGAGGACGAAGGAAAGAAACTGGTCTTGGGGCGTGAGTCGAAAGCGCGCCTCGCCCTTAGCGTCACTCTGCGTGAAGGCTGTGCGGTGCCGCTCGCCGTCCCATGCTGAGCAAAGGACGTCGACGATGGGGGCACCCGTCTCGGCATTGACGATGCGGGCGGTCACGTGGCGCTCACTCGTTTGCCCATGCGCTTGCCCTATGGGGATCAGGAGGAGCAGTGTGAGGAGGCACCAAAGGAGTCGGGGCGTGTAGTCGTAGTGTCTCATAGTGGTATCGGGAACGTGAGGAGAGAGGATGTTACTCCAGCTCAATCGGGTTGTAGGGCTTAGGTGGCTTGGCGGTCTTCTTCCCCTGGACGTTGATCTTTGGTGTGCTGTAGCCCGAGGGGTTCGTCATGTAGTTGCGGATGGCCTGCTGGAGGCGCTCCCTCGTCGTCTTGAAGTAGGACTTCTTCTTGCGGTAAATGACCTCCCCGAGCGGAGCGCGCTCGAAGCCCTGTAGGGTGAAGACGTGGTCACGGTCCTTATCATAGATACAGGTGATGAGTCCAGGGAGTCCTCTGAACTTATATGGGCCATAGCTCAGCGGGATCTCCTCAGTGTACCAAGCCGTGTAGTCGCGCCCTCGGTAGCGGGTCTGGGCGCGGTGGCAGGTGTATCCTGCGATGATGCTATCTCCTGCGACCAGCTCCCACTGCTGCTGAGGGATACTATCTATGTAGGTGAAGTGGTCGGCGACGATCCGATCGAAGTACTCCATCTTCCCCTCTCTCTGAAGGAAAAGTATGTGGCTATCCATGACGGAGCTCTTGCTTGCCTTATGGTATCCTGGGACGAACTCTTCGGGGGCCTTGCCCGTCTTGACTCCATCGTCAAATATCGAATCAGCCAGCAAGGTTCCATGGTCTATATAGCGCTGGGCCGTTTCTCCGATTTGCAATACTTGCGTCCATTCATAGGCTGGCGCCATGCTTTTCGCAACAGGATGGTACTCTGCTTTATAGAATGCACGATAGAGGTTGGGCTCAATGACGTCCTTGCGTACGGTGTCAGCCTTCATTGCTTTGAAGGCACGTATCAAGCTCTCAATGAATGGGGCCATGTTGGTCTCTTGTGCCTCAGCGCTCATTACGGAGAGGATGCACATACTGAGGGATAAGGCGATGCCTCGGAGGAGTCTTACTGTCTTCATAGAGGGCGGGGAGGAGTGGACGGGCAGATTTATTCTAATTCGATGGGGTTGTAGGGCTTACTATGATGCTTGACGGCTTTGCTCTTGGGGTCACGGATGACGATGTCGGAGGTGAAGAGGTCGGGCTGATCGTGGTAGTTCCTCTGGAGCTTCGCCACCACTTCCCTCGTGGTCTCGAACCACATACGTCGCGCTCGCTCGTAGATGTAGTCAGCAGAAGGGGCTTTCTCGAAGCCTACGAGCGTGTAGATATGCTCGCGCTGGGTGTCGTAGATGCAGGTGATGAGGCCTGGGAGGCCCCCGAACTTAAAGGGCCCATAGGGGAAGGGGATCTCCTCGGTGTACCAAGCGATGTAGTCCCGTCCGCGGAAGCGTGTCGTGGCCTTGTGGCACGTATAGCCTAAGATCGTGCTATCGCCCCGCGCCATCGTCCACTGGAGCTGGGGGATGGGCTCCGTGTAGTGGTACTTGTTGATAAAGATCTTCTCGTGGGCATTGATCATCCCCTTGGAGCGGTCGAAGATGAGCTTCAGATTAGATAAGGTAGCTTCATAGGCAGCGTCACTCTCCGCCTCAAATTCCCCGTATGTCTTCCTCGCCTTCACCGAAGCATTCCATATCGAGTCACTACGTAGCGCACCATAGTCGAGGAAGGCTTGGTAGTTCCTGCCTATCTGCAGGACCTGCATCCAGTGATAAGCCTGGGGGACAGACGGGTCGTCTCGGTACTGCTTCTCATAGTAGGCCCGATACTGTGCGTCGTCAAATATGGTCATCTGAATGGAGTCACTCGGCTCATATACATAGGTGTAGTCAGGGAAGACCTTGGGCTTTTGACCTATCGCGGGAAGGCTTAGGCACCCCATCCCGATAGTGAGGAATAGGGTGCGGAGAATGGACTGTTTCATAGCTCTGTGGGGATTTACTCCAGTTCGATCGGATTGTAGGGCTTGGGCTTGCGCTTGATGGCCTTGTTCCTGGGGTCAGGGGTGAGGATGTCGGGGGTGAAGAGGTTGGGCTGCTCGTGGAAGTACTTCTGCTGCTTCGCCAGCACTTCCCTCGTGGTCTCGAACCAGTGGCGTCGCGCTCGCTCGTAGATGTAGTCCTCTGACGGGGCTTTCTCGAAGCCTACAAGCGTATAGATATGCTCGCGCTGGGTGTCGTAGATGCAGGTGATAAGGCCAGGGAGGCCACCGAACTTAAAGGGCCCATAGGGGAAGGGGATCTCCTCGGTGTACCAAGCGATGTAGTCTCGTCCACGGAAGTGCGTCGTGGCCTTGTGGCATGGGTAGCCTAAGATCGTGCTATCGCCCCGCGCCATCGTCCACTGGAGCTGGGGGATGGGCTCGGTGTAGTGGTACGTGCTGATGAAGATCCTTTCGTAGGCGTTGACTATCCCTCTGGCGCGGTCGAAGACGAGCTTCTGCTTGGAAAAGGTATCATTAAAGGCCACATCAAGATCAGCCTCGATTTCTCCATAGCTTTTCCTCCCCTTTGCTGCTGCATTCCAGATGGAGTCTCTACGTAGCTCGCCATAGTCGAGGTAGGCTTGGTGGCTCCTACCTATCTGCAGGATCTGCATCCAGTGATAGGCTTGCGGATCAGCGGGGTCATCTCGATACAGCTTCTGGTAGTAGGCTCGGTACAGCGCATGATCAAAGATGGTCTTCTGAATGCTGTCACTCGGGTCATATACTCTGCTGGGATCAAGGCCTGCTTTGGGCGCTTGCCCTGTGGCGGGAAGGCTTAGGCACCCCATCCCGATAGCGAGAAAGAGGGTGCGGAGAAGCGAACGTATCATAGCTCTGTGGGGTTATTCCAGCTCGATGGGGTTGTAGGGCTTGGGCTTCTTGCGGTTGATCTTAGTGCCAGGGGCTGGCGTGATAAGGTCGGACTTGAAGAGATTCGGCTGCTCGTGGTACTGTCGCTGGAGTTTATTGACCTCCTCGCGTGTGCCCTCGGTGGGTTTGCGTCGCCCGTTGCCGTAGTAGATGTAGTCTAAGGCGGGGGCTTTCTCAAAGCCTACAAGCGTGTAGATGTGCTCGCGCTGGGTGTCGTAGATGCAGGTGATGAGACCAGGGAGACCGCCGAACTTATAGGGCCCGTAGGGGTAGGGGATCTCCTCGGTGTACCAAGCGACGTAGTCTCGCCCACGGAAGCGGGTCGTGGCCTTGTGGCACGTGTAGCCTAAGATCGTGCTATCGCCCTCGGCCATCGTCCACTGCTGCTGGGGGATGGGCTCGCTGTAGTGGTACTTGTTGATGTAGACCCTGTCGTGTGCGTCCAAGACACCCTTGTTGCGGTCAAAGAGGAGCTTCACGTCGGGCTGTGATTCATCCCTAGCTGCAGACCATTCGGGATGCAGTTCGGCATCACTCTTGCCCGCCTTTATCGAGGCGTTCCATATTGAGTCGGCACGTAGCTCCCCATAGTTGACGTAGCCCTGATACTTACTCCCGATTTGCAGGAGCTGAAGCCAGCGTTGGGACTTGGGGTCGGAGGGGACATCTCGATATTCCTTTTGGTAGTAGGCTCGGTATTGAGCATAGTCGAAGATGGTAAGCGCTATGGTATCGCTCAGGGCATAGTGCTTGTCGGGTTTTTGGGTCGCTTGAGCTGAAGCGGTCGTGCTGTGAAGGCACAGACTACCTATACCGATAGCGAGGGATAGGGTGCGGAGAAGTAAGGGTTTCATGTGTCGTGTGGTGCTTGGGGTGATGTGGGAAGATGCTATGATTAGGATTGGGTAGGCCGGTAGGCGATGTAGAGCGGTCGTTTGCTACCCTTGCGCTGGATGCGTAGGTAATGGCCTGTGTCCTCCGTAGCGAGGAGCTTGAAGAGGCCAATCTTCGTCTTGTAGAAGTAGCCACTATAGCCGAAGTAAGCTCCCGAGCCGAAGACACGGAGACCATTCATTAAATTAATGCCACTTACCTCCGAGATGTCGTAGGCCGTGCGGCTATACCGCTTCGACCATAAGAGTCGTCTCAGGACCACAGTCTCTCCGTCATCCTCTATCGAACGGGGCATGGAGAGGGGAGGGTAGATGAGGCCCAAAGCGCCTGCCCAGAGGAGGAAGGCAAACGATGATAAGCCGTCTACGGTCGCCAGAAGATAAAGGATGAGTGCAAGAGCCCATAATCCAATGAAGGTGATGACCTTGACGAATGTAGAGTACCTAAACGTGTAGTGCATAGCGCGATTAGATGGAAGTGATGGTGTTGCTTTGCGCTAACGCCCCATTCCGATGGTGAGGAATAGGGTGCGGAGTAATGAGTGTCTTGTGGAAGGTGTGGTGCTTGGGGTGTGTGGGAAGATGCGATTAGTAGGATAGGGCAGGCTGGTAGGCGATGTAGAGCGGGCGACGACCCTTACGCTGGATGCGTAGGTAATGACCAGTCTCCTCCGTAGCGACGAGATTGAAGAAGCCCATCTTTGATTTGTAGAAGAGGCCATTATAGCAGAAGTAACCTGCCGAGCCAACGATGGCGTAGCTCTTCGTTAGCTCCATACCACTTACCTCGGAGATGTCGTAGATCGTACGGCTATACCGCTTCGACCATAAGAGCCGCCTCAAGACCACAGTCTCTCCGTCATCCTCTATCGAACGGGGTATAGAGAGGGCGGAATAGAGCAGCGATATAAAGATCATCCCGCTGTATAGGACAATCATAAACCAAGGGCTTGATCTGAATGCATAGTAGCAGATTAGCCCAAGAACCATTATGCAGAGGGCGGTGTAGACCTTGAGTGGGGTAGAGTATCTAAACGTGTAGTGCATAGCGCGATCAGATGAAAGTGGTGTCGTTGCGTTGTGCTCTTGTGTCTCTGTATTGCATGGAGAAGGGCTTCTCTCCACACTGCAAACCTAAGAAAAAACTTGTAATCAGCAATACCAGAGAAGAGAACCTTGCGATACACGCTGCGCCACCGTGCTATGTGAGGCTCGTCTCTTCGGTGAGAAAAGCTGAGAGCAGTAGTGGAATGACTTCCTACGAGTGCGAATAAAAGTCACGGACGAATGGTAGATAAGCTGCGTCTACGTGCGTAGATCTAATGTCTACGTACGTGGATGATAGGGTTTACGTACGTGGTCTTTAAGACTACGTGCCTGGATAGGAGAAGACCACTATGGGAGGGCGGCTTTTTCTTCGAGGGGATAGCACTTCTCCCTCTGCTGGATGAGAGAATTTTGTGTGATAGGGCGAGTCCCTTACCCTCTGTTAGCGGGCTATCCTCGCGCGCATAGGGGCGCAGGTGCGAGGCTTTAGCTATCTTTGTACCACTATACATACAGATAATCACCTCTTTTTAAGAAGAAAAATGATCAACTTTATTGAAGAGCTGCGCTGGCGTGGGATGATCCATGATATGTTCCCAGGCACTGAGGAGCAGCTACAGAAGGAGCGTACCTCTGCATATCTGGGTATTGACCCCACGGCAGACTCCCTTCACATCGGCCACCTCGTCGGGGTCATGATGCTGCGCCACCTCCAGCTGGCAGGCCATCGCCCCATCGCCCTCATCGGCGGTGCTACGGGGATGATTGGTGACCCCTCGATGAAGTCCGCCGAGCGTAACCTCCTCGACGAAGAGACGCTCCGCCACAACCAAGCTTGCATCAAGAAGCAGCTGTCTAAGTTCCTCGACTTCGATAGCGATGCCCCCAATGCTGCTGTGTTGGTGAACAACTACGACTGGATGAAGGACTACAGCTTCCTCGGCTTCATCCGCGACATCGGTAAGCATATCACGGTCAACTATATGATGGCTAAGGACTCGGTGAAGAAGCGCCTCAGCGGCGAGAACTCCAACGGGATGTCCTTCACCGAATTCAGCTACCAGCTCCTGCAGGGCTACGATTATCTGTATCTCTATCGCCACTACGGCTGCCGTCTGCAGATGGGGGGCTCTGACCAATGGGGGAATATCACCACGGGTACGGAGCTGATCCGCCGTATGGATGCTGGCGAGGCCTATGCTCTGGTATGTCCGCTGATCACGAAGGCCGACGGCGGTAAGTTCGGTAAGACCGAGAGCGGGAATGTGTGGCTCGACCCCGAGCGCACGAGCCCATACGCCTTCTACCAGTTCTGGCTGAATGTCAATGATGCCGATGCGGCACGCTATATCAAGATCTTCACGACGCTGACGCAGGAGGAGATCGCAGGTCTCGAGGCTCAGCAGGCTGCTACTCCCCACGAGCGCGCCCTGCAGAAGCGCCTGGCGGAGGAGATCACCGTCCTCGTCCACGGCCGTGAGAGCTATGATGCCGCTGTGGCTGCCTCGGGCATCCTCTTCGGGCAGGGCACGCGCGAGCAGCTCCAGTCGCTCGACGAAGCTACACTCCTCTCCGTCTTCGAGGGGGTACCCCAGTTCGAAGTCTCGAAGGACAAGCTGCAGGGTGGTGTGAAGGTCATCGACCTCCTCACCGAAGATGCGGCAGTCTTCCCCTCGAAGGGCGAGCTGCGCAAGCTCATCGCCTCGGGTGGTGTGAGCGTGAACAAGGAGAAGGTTGCCAGTCCCGATGACCTCATCACCTCTGCCCAGCTCATCGCTGATCGCTACCTGCTCGTACAGCGCGGTAAGAAGAACTACTACCTCGTCTTGGCTAAGTAAGCCACTGACATCCTCTATATACGACGGCTCCCCCGCTACCGCTGGCGGTAGCGGGGGAGCCGTCTTCTTTTGCCCACTTCGGGGGTGTTACGAATGGAGCGCCGAGGTGCACGCCTCCCGCATTCAGATCGCTACCCTCATCGGGGAGAGCATAATAAAAAGCCACGGGCGCGCTATGATGAAGTAGCGCGCCCGTGGCTTCTTGGTCTTCGCCTGCAGAAGGCGAAGGGGGGGGGCTTAGCCTTCGGCCTCTTCGTCGAGGAGGTTCTGGCTATAGCCGACGAGGTGGCGGAGGTTGCCGAGGAGCTCGTTGGTCTCGATGAGGACGTTGAGGTAGACCATCGAGGCACGCAGGTCCTCACGACGGCCCTTGTGAGCACGCTTCATCTGGGTCTTACGCATATCCTTGACGATCTCGCGCAGCTCCTTACCCATGTTCCTCGCCTTCTTGGCATCCTCCATGCGCTTGCTGGAGATGAGCTGGTGGACCTGTGCGATGTAGTCGATGACGCGGTCACGGATGGGGGCGAACTCAGCGCGGTACTCCTCGGGGATGGGGTTGTAGTTGTTGTCTACGTGCTCTACCGCTACCTCCGTAGCACGCTCGAGGGCATAGATCATCTGCAGACAGGTATTGGCACCGAGGTGGAACCACATGTTCTTCTCCAGCATGTCTTCGTCGCTGGCCATGCGTCTCAGCCCGATGGTCTCCTTACGGCGCATCGTCTTGAAGGCACGCTTGTGCTCGTCGAGATGGTGCATGGTCTTCTTCAGACGGCGCAGATCTTCGCTGAAGAGGCCATTGGTCATGTCGAGGTAGTCCTGACTGACGTGGTCGAGCAGGCCGATCTGATTCTGACGGACGTGCTCAGAGAGCAGGCTCCACATCGTCGTAGGATCCTCGGCATTGAGGATAGCCACGAAGAGTTCATCATCAGCATCCCCCTTCTTGCGACGGATGAGATGGCTGTTGAAGAGCAGGAAGAGCGCCACCGCGATGAGGATGATCATAGCGATGAAGCCACCATAGCGCATGATCGTAGCGATGATGATCGCGATGATGAAGGCCGCACCAGCCGTGATGAACCAGCCACCGATGACCGACATCACACCCGTCACACGACCGACGGCACTCTCACGACCCCAAGCGCGGTCTGCGAGCGACGTACCCATACCCACCATGAAGGTGACGTACGTCGTGGAGAGGGGGAGCTTGAAGGAGGTACCGAGTGCGATGAGTAGCCCTGCCAGGACGAGGTTCACCGAGGCACGCACGAGGTCGAAGGCTGCACCAGGCTCCATCGTGAGCTCCTGCTTATTGAAGCGGGAGTCAATCCATGTGCGAGCCTTCTGCGGTACGGCACGCTCGAGGAAGGTGCTGATGGCGCTGCTGGTACGCACGAGACCACGGGCGATACGGGATGAGCCGAAGGTCTCTTCCCCGTCGTCTTGGCGGGAGAGATTCACCGAGGTCTTGATGACATTCTGCGCGCTCTTAGAGAAGAAGAGGGCCAGCGTCATGATGACCCCTGAGCCGAGGAGGAAGATATAGGGCGTCTTGGCGGGGAGGTTATTCGCTCCCATGAGGTAGGTGTCGTAGGCCCCATTCCCGTTGGCCATGTAGTCCTGATAGGCGGAGAGACCCGAGAGAGGTACCCCGATGAAGTTCACGAGGTCATTGCCCGCGAAGGCCAGCGAGAGGGCCAGCGTACCGGCGAGGATAATGATCTTGAGGATATTCACGCCGCACCAGTGTAGGACCTGCATGATGATCGAGAAGCCGATGAGGCAGCCGATGATGAGCTCCAGTGTGTGGCTGTTGACCCAGTCCTTGTAGGCGAAGGTCGACTCCTCGAGCCCCTTGATGAGCATGAAGTAGACGATAGAGGTCAGCGCGATGCCCCCGAAGATACCAGCGAGGTAGGGGAGAGTCTTCTTATAGTTGAAGGAGAAGCACACACGCGTGATCCACTGCACCACCGAGCCAAAGAAGAAGGCCACAGCTACCGAGAGGAAGATAGCGATGATGACCTGTAGGGCCTTGGTGGCATTCAGCATATCCAGCATCTGGAGGCTGGGATCGTCAAAGCCCTTGAGCACCGACATACAGAAGGAAGCCCCGAGGAGCTCAAAGACCATGGAGACGGTCGTCGAGGTCGGCAGCCCGAGTGTATTGAAGATGTTGATCAAGATGATGTCGGTGACTACCGCCGCCAAGCAGATGGTCATGACCTCCTGGAAGGTGAAGTAGGCGGGGTTGTATATCCCATTGCGTGCTACATCCATCATCCCGTTACTTAGGGAGGCTCCGAGGAAGATCCCCACGGCAGCGACGCCGAGGATGACCTTGAACGGGGCAGCCTTCGCCCCGATAGCGGAGTTGAGGAAGTTCACCGCGTCATTGCTCACCCCTGATACGAGGTCGAAGCAGGCGAGGATGATCAAGAAGACGAGGATACAGATAAAGATAATGTCCATTACAGATAGCTGATAGGATTCGTGATCGTCGTGGAGAGGGAATTAGGAGGGATTAGAGAAGAGGGGGAGGTCGGCCGTGTCCGCCTCATCGGTGGAGGCGGCGGGCTGCTCTCCTTCGTGGGGCTCGATGAGGGCGAGGAATTCGTCCTCGGAGAGTATGGTGATGCCGAGGTCGGTGGCCTTAGCGAGCTTTGCTGGGCCCATGTTGGCGCCGGCCAAGACGTAGTTGGTCTTGCTGGAGATGGATGAAGCGATCTTCCCCCCGAGGCTCTCGATGAGGGCCTTGTACTCTTCGCGGGAGTGGTGGGTGAAGACACCACTGATGACGAAGGCCTTGCCCGAGATAGCAGCATGATCGGTCGTCGGGAGTGGCTCTTCCTCGGGGCGACGGCTCAGAGGAAGCCCCAGGCGCTGGAGCTCCGAGATGAACTCCCTATTCTCGGGTGAGGCGAAGTAGTGGACGAGGCTCTCGGCGATGACTGCACCGATATCGGGGATAGCCGTGAGCTCCTCGAAGGTCGCTGTGCCTAAGGCATCGATATCCGCATAGCGCTGCACGAGCGTCTTAGCTACCGTCTCGCCCACAAAGCGGATGCCGAGCCCGAAGAGTAGGGCACGGAAGGGGCGCTCCTTAGAGGCCTCGATGCTCTCCAGTAGGCGGGTAGCACTGCGCTCCTTGAAGCCTGGGAGCTGCAGGAGATCCTCCAGCTTCAGGCGATAGAGGTCGGCGATACTATGCACGAGACCGTGGGTGAAGAGGAGGTCGATGGTCTCAGCTCCGAGGCGTATGTCAGCAGCCTTGCGCCCAGAGAAGTGCTCGATACGAGCCGTCTGCTGTGGGGGGCAGGTCGCTTGGTTCGTGCAGTAGTAGGCAGCTTCTCCTTCGTTTCGCTCGAGGGGAGAGCCACAGGCGGGGCAGTGGCTGGGGAAGATGACGGGCTGAGCATCGCTGGGACGCTCCTCCGTGACGACGCCGACGATCTTCGGGATGATCTCACCGCCCTTCTCTACGAGGACCTGATCATCGATGTGCAGGTCGAAGGCTTCGATGAAGTCAGCGTTGTGAAGCGAGGCACGGCGCACGGTCGTGCCCGAGAGTGCCACGGCATCGAGATTGGCCACAGGTGTGACAGCACCCGTACGCCCGACTTGGAAGTCTACGGAGATGAGGCGCGTCTTAGCCTGCTCAGCTTGATACTTGTAGGCGATAGCCCAGCGTGGGGTCTTCGCCGTATAGCCCAGCTCCTCCTGCTCGGTGATGGAGTCTACCTTGAGCACGACGCCATCGGTGGCAACGGGGGCTTCGGCACGTGCCTGCTCCCAGTAGTCGAGGAAGGATAGGACCTCCTCCAGCGAATGACAGCGACGGGTAGCCTCCGAGATCTTCAGCCCCCAGCTCTTGCAGAGCTGCAGACGCTCGTAGTGACTGTCGGGGAGACTGGGCTGCCCAGGTACGTAGTAGAGGTAGGCATCGAGTCGGCGCTCAGCTACGATCGCAGGATCGAGCTGCTTGAGCGTACCGCTGGCAGCATTGCGAGGATTAGCGAAGAGAGGGAGGTCGGCACGATGACGCTCGGCATTCAGTCGGTCGAACTCCACGAAGGGCAAGAGGATCTCCCCACGCACCTCGAGGCTCTCGGGATAGCCCGTGCCACGCAGGCGGAGGGGGATGGAGCGTATCGTGCGTACATTAGCCGTCACATCATCGCCC
Organism: Porphyromonas bobii; assembly: GCF_943169685.1. Classification (NCBI taxonomy): domain Bacteria; kingdom Pseudomonadati; phylum Bacteroidota; class Bacteroidia; order Bacteroidales; family Porphyromonadaceae; genus Porphyromonas; species Porphyromonas bobii. Next base: position 185,330 of record NZ_CALPBU010000003.1, on the reverse strand, counting down.
ATCTGTCCGTCGCCACGAGTGACAGCACGGGTCAGTAGTCCCTTCTCATAGGTCAGGGAGATCGAGAGCCCGTCATACTTGAGCTCCGCAACGATGGTGAAGGGCTTACCGCCCAAGTCCTTCGAGACACGCTCGTAGAACTCCCGTACATCGTCGTAGCTGTAGGTATTGCCCAGCGAGAGCATGGGGTAGCGGTGCGCTACCTGCGTGAAGCCCTCGGTGCGGTCACGGCCGACACGCTGGGTAGGCGAGTCGGGTGTGATGAGCTCGGGATGCTCCGCCTCCAGTCGCTCCAGCTGCTTGAGCAGTTGGTCGAAGTCGTAGTCCGAGATGGTGGGGGATGAGAGGACGTAGTAGGCGTAGTTGTGCGCCTCGATCTCCTCTCTTAGACGCTGGATCTCTGTGGCTATGGGTGCCATATCTGATAGTAATGGAGGTCCTCGTAGTGGTTGTCTTGCCAGTGCCAGCGAGGGAGCGTGGCGGTATGCTCGAAGCCGATGCCGCGGAGCATCTGCTGGGAGGCTTCGTTGGAAGCCAAGACCTCGGCATAGACTTGCTCACAACGGAGCTTGTCGAAGGCGTAGCGTAGGGCTAAGCGGATGGCTTCGGAGCCGATCCCCGTCTTGCGAGCCTCGCGGTCGATGTAGATACCGACGCCCAGACGGCGATGGATGGGGCTGTAGTCGTAGAGGACAAGATGCCCCAGTGCCGAGCGGGTCTTGAGCCCTTCGATGATGAGGCTCATCGAGCCCGTCTCGAGGATATGCGTGCTCGAGGCGGTGATGTAGCGCTGGATGAAGTCGGAGGAGAGGGGATTGATCGTGCCGCTGGAGTACCAGCCCTCGGGGTCGTTCTCCCAGCTGAGTAGCAGCGGGAGATCTTCCTGCGATAGGGCGCGGAGCTGTATGTGCTCGCCCGGGATGCCGATAGCCTGCGTGTGCATGAGGTCAGAAGCTTAGCGACTGATCGAAGTCCGTGCGAGTGAGGATGGAGCGGCCGAGCGTCACTTCGTCGGCATACTCGATCTCATCCCCGATGGCTACACCGCGGGCGATGACCGAGAGGCGTACGTCCAGCCCCGCGAGGCTGCGGTAGATGAAGAAGTTCGTCGTGTCCCCCTCCATCGTCGTGCCCAGCGCCAAGATGACCTCACGGACACTGCCACTACGTACCCGCTCGATGAGCTCGGGGATCTTCAGATCGTCGGGACCAATGCCGTCAATAGGGGAGATGACCCCGCCGAGGACATGGTAGACACCACGGTACTGACCGGTATTCTCGATAGCCATCACATCGCCTACATGCTGTACGACGCAGACGGTGGAGCTATCACGCTGGGGGCTGGAGCAGATGGGGCAGAGCTCGGTATCACTGATGTTGTAGCACTGCCGGCAGTAGACGATACCATCTCGCATCTCTACGAGGGCATCAGCGAAGGTATGGGTATCAATCGGGGGGCGTGAGAGCAGGTGTAGCGCCAAGCGTAGAGCGGTCTTGCGCCCTACCCCTGGGAGGGTAGAGAGCTGCTCTACGGCTCGCTCGACGAGCTTGGACGGGTAGGCGTTCATCGTATCGGGTCTCGCTCTCAGTAGAGATAAAGCCCGCAGAAGATACCCTGAGTACTATCGCTATGGGATAGGGGAGGGATCTTCTACGGGCTTTATCGTAGGTTATTCTTCGAGGGCCTCGATTTCGTTGCCTTCCTTGTCTACGAACTTGTAGTCGAGGAAGCCGAGGCTCTGATTGGGGGTCACACGTATCCCGCGAGCTATCTGGAGCTTCCAGCGGCGGGCGATGGACATGAAGAACCCCTTGGTGAGGTAGGCGGCCACGTAGGGATGTACGTGGACGTTGATGTAGGACGTGTCTAAGCGTGGAGCTAAGTCACGGAGCTTTTCTTCGAGCTGATCGGTGAAGAGGATAGAGGACTTCATCTTCCCTGTGCCAAGGCACGTGGGGCACGTCTCATCCGTATTGATCTGGGTGGCGGGGCGCACACGCTGACGGGTGATCTGCATCACGCCGAATTTACTCAGCGGTAGGATATTGTGTCGCGTGCGGTCGCTCTCCATCAGCTTGACCATGTGCTCATAGAGGAGCTGACGATTCTTCTGGTCATGCATGTCGATGAAGTCGACGACGATGATACCGCCCATATCTCTCAGGCGGAGCTGACGAGCGAGCTCTTCGGCTGCGATGAGATTGACGTCGATCGCTGTACCCTCCTGCTCGGTGCTCTTACGGGAGCGATTGCCACTATTGACATCCACGACGTACATGGCCTCAGTCTGCTCGATGATCAGGTAAGCACCACTCTTACAGGTGACAGTACGCCCGAAGGACGCCTTGATCTGCTTGGTGACATTCTTCTCATCGAAGATGGGGAGGTTCCCCGTATAGAGGCGGACGATATCTTCACGCCCAGGGGCTATCTGACGGACATACTCGCGTATCTCCTCGTAGTAGGCCTTGTCGTTGACGTGGATGCTCTGAAAGGAGGGGTTGAAGGTGTCGCGCAGGATGCCTAAGGCACGGCTGGACTCTTCGTAGACGATCTTTGGGGTCTTGGTGATCTTGGGGAGCTTCTGTATGCTCTCCTCCCAGCGTCTTAGCAGACGGCTGAGCTCCTGATCGAGCTCACTGGCTCGCTTACCCTCGGCCGAGGTGCGGATGATCACGCTGAAGTTCTTAGGCTTCATACTGAGGATGAGCTGCTTGAGGCGTGCTCGCTCCTCGTGTGATTCGATCTTAGCGCTGACGGATACCTTGTCGGAGAAGGGGACGAGGACGAGGTTTCGCCCTGCGATGGATATCTCAGCCGAGAGGCGTGGCCCCTTCGTGGAGATAGGCTCCTTGACGACTTGGACGAGGACATTCTGCCCAGCCTTCAGGTAGTCAGCGATCTTCCCATCCTTCGGCAGGTCAGGGAAGGTGGGGATCTTGCTCAAGGCAGGTACTGCCTTGGTCTTCTCGATTTGCTCGAGGAAGCGCTGCTGCGCTTGGTAGATCATCCCCAGGTCGAGGTAATGAAGAAAAGCATCCTTCTTATATCCTACATCGACGAATGCTGCGTTGAGGCCAGGCATCACCTTCTTGACGCGTCCGAGATAGATATCTCCGACGGCGAAGGCCAGGTCACGACGCTCGCGCTGGAGCTCTACCAGTCGTTGGTCTTCCAGTAGAGCCATCGAGATCTCCTTGGCGGAGACGTCGACGATCAGTTCACTGTTCACTTGGCGGATTCGTTAATGATAGTAGAGTAAAAAAGGAAGTAGTATAAAGTGTACGGGGGCAAGGCATACGTCTTGTGAACTGCCCTACCCCCGCGCATGTGACATTACTTCTTCTTATGTCTGTTCTTCTTGAGTCTCTTCTTACGCTTGTGCGTAGCCATCTTATGGCGCTTTCTTTTCTTTCCGCTTGGCATAGCTGCTTTTGATTATATGATTATTTACTATAGTTCGGCTTTCGATCCACTACTTGACCTTGGAGGCGAAGAGCTTCGAGGGCTTGAAGGCAGGGATGCGGCGCTTGGGGATGATGATCGTAGTCTTCTTCGAGATATTGCGAGCAGTCTTCTCTGCGCGCTCCTTGATGATGAAGCTACCGAAGCCACGGAGGTAGACGTTTTCTCCACGTACCAGAGAGTCCTTGACTGACTCCATGAACGCCTCTACCACTGCCAGAGTAGTCTCTTTATCTACTCCCGTGCTCTTGGCGATATCGCTCACCACTTCTGCTTTCGTCATAGTTGATGAAATATTTTAATTGTATGAATATCATTCTTTTTGCCCTGCAAATATACGGTAAATCTTCGAATATGCAAGGTGTACTTAGCATCAGAGAGCAGGGTGGAGACTGCACTTCCACCCCGCTCCCTTATACTTTATTTTACCTTCTGCTTGCTTACTTGAGACTCTTGAAGTAGGCGTCGAGGAGACGCTGAGCTCCGACGAAGGAGGAAAGGCGGTCAGAGAGGATGTCGTTCTCTACCTCGGGGCGCAGGCTTCGAATAGCCTCACTCTGGTAGAAGGAGCTCTTCAGAGCCTCATTGATGCTCTCGTACATCCACCACTTGGTCTGGCGCTGGCGCTTCTCTTCGAAGTAGCCCGAGTCCGTGGCGAAGTGTCGGTACTCATCGACCATATCCCAGATCTCCTTGATGCCAAGACCGTAGAAGCCTGAGTAGGTGAGGACCTTGGGGCGCCAACCTGACTCCGTAGGAGGGAAGAGGTGGAGGGCATTACGGAAGTGGGTGGCCGCAAGGTTGGCCTTGTCAATGTTATCACCATCGGCCTTGTTGATGACGATGGCATCAGCCATCTCCATGATACCGCGCTTGATCCCCTGCAGTTCGTCGCCAGTCCCAGCCAGCTGGATGAGGAGGAAGAAGTCTACCATAGAGTGTACAGCCGTCTCACTCTGACCGACGCCGACGGTCTCGACGAAGATCGTATCGAAGCCTGCAGCCTCGCAGAGTACGATCGTCTCACGCGTCTTACGAGCTACACCGCCGAGTGACCCTGCCGAAGGACTGGGGCGGATGAAGGCATTCTTCTCGCGGGAGAGCTGCTCCATACGGGTCTTATCCCCGAGGATACTACCACCAGAGCGCTCGCTACTGGGGTCGATAGCGAGGACTGCCAGGCGTCGCCCCTGCTTGACGAGGTGCATCCCGAAGGTGTCGATCGAGGTACTCTTCCCTGCACCTGGTACCCCCGTGATGCCGATGCGCATTGACTTCCCCGCGTAGGGGAGGCAGCGCTCGATGATCTGCTGGGCGATGGCCTGATGGTCGGGGCGGTTGCTCTCGACGAGTGTCACGGCCTGACTGAGGCAGGTGATGTCGGAGCGGAGGATGCCTTCGACGAATTCGTCCACCGTATAGGTGCGGCGAGCTACGCGTCGTAGGTTGGGATTGACCATAGGCTGGGCTGCCACGCCTTGATTGACCTTGAGCCCGAGGTAGGCTGGATCATTCTCTGGGTGGTGTAGAAGCTCTTCGTTGATGTCCATATCGCTTGCTTTGAATAGTGCTTGTTTTGTGTCGGTGGTAAAGGGGCACGGGATAAGGTCGTCCCCATGCTCGCGCTTTCCTCTGTCAAAGGTACGCAATTTCGTCCTGTGCCACACCCCCATTCCTTATACGTAGTTGGGAGCTCCTAATAAAGTACGCGGGGTGGACCAATATTGGTCCACCCCGCGTGCTATATATCTTGCTTGGCTCTTGCTTAGTGCTTAGCCAGCCTCATGAAAAGCTTGGATGAGCGATTGAGGATGGGCTGGAAAAGTGCTCCGAGCAGTAGTGCGCTGATGAGGAAGGTCAGGACGCTCTGGTAGGGGGAGAAGTGGAGCTTCTCTGCTAGTGCAAGCCCCAGCTGGCGTACGATCGGGTGGCTGACGAAGATCGCTGCGGAGATACCACCGACCCAAGCGAGAGGTTTATTCACACTCTTTGGAAGGAGTTGGGTGCATGAGATGCCGAGAGCACAGACGAAGATCGGAGTCGTGATCCATGGCAGGAGGGAGAGGCTTGTCACGAAGATCAGTGCGATCGAGACCAGGGCAATGATTCCGTATGCCGTCTTGCTCAGCTGGATATCCTCTTCATAGCGCGCATAGAGGAGGCCAAGACCGAAGGGGAGGATGCTCCCGACGAAATTGGTACGTAGCCACGTCATGACAGCTCCATCAGGGGTGACGAAGGCTTGAGCGATGCTACACACTAAGATTGCTCCGACGATCACGCCCCACGAGCGACGGAAAAGGAGCAGACGATAGACGACATAAAGCTGGAGCATGAGCCCGAAGTACCAATAGGGCCCTGGGGCAAAGGTGTCAAAGGAGCAAATCTGGAGATTGCTGAGCATTGTGAGCTGGCTCAGTACTCCGAAGATCGTAGAGGTGGGATAGCTTACGTAGAAAGCATTTATCAGGAGGTATGCCGCATAGCCCACGATACACATTGAGAGGAGCTTGAGGTAGTGCGTCCAGATGAAGGGGAGGGGGCGAACTTCCTTGGTAGTGCGTCCATACTTCTTCTCCAGGCCGTAGGCGCTGAGGAAGACAAAGATCACGACGCCATAGTGTCCAAAGAAGGAGAAAAGCTGTAGGGGGAGTCTTCCGTCGGGGTGTGATAGGTAGTTCAGGAGCTTCGAGACGTGCCATTCTTGGTATGTAAACTCATTCTCGAAGATCGCTCCATACATCCAGTGCGTATAGTTGTGGAGGATGATCGAGAGGATGGCCAAGCCTCGTAAGACCTGACTATGGAGATTGATGGATCGAGACGAATCAGAAGATACCGCCGACTGATGAGACATATACTACTTGAGGTAAAGGGTGATGATAGCGAAGCACTGCGTAAGTGCGTATGCCGAGGAGGACTGAAGTCGATAGGTCTAATTTAGATGTACCGACCTCCATAAAGGGAACGTAGCCTCACGGCTATTTAATCTATATAGGGCTAAATATAATTCTCTGCGGAGCCGGAGCTGCGATGAGGATCCAATATCAGCGAACTACTTGACGACATCATAGGTCTGCGAATTGTTGCGACACGCTAATATTTGTGTGATTGGAGAAGAGCTTTGTGCCTCCCCTCCCTTGAGATCGCTACAAAGCAGCCCCAGTGTAAGTGCCTGTACTTACACCGGGGCTGATGTCTTTGTGCTATGGAGTCATACTTAGAGCTGGCGTACGAGTTCGCTGAAGATGCGGCCCATACGGTCGGAGGCAGCGTTGGCTGCGCGTACGACGTCGTCACCATCGTTGACGAAGTCATCATCGAAGTGCCAGCCTTCGTTGGTGATGACCGACATACCGAAGACGCGGATACCAGCGTGGCGTGCGACGATGACTTCGGGTACGGTGCTCATACCGATAGCGTCACCACCCGAGCGAGACCAGTAGGTGTACTCAGCAGGGGTCTCGTAGGAGGGACCCGTGAGGCCGACATACACACCTTCGTGGACGTGGATGCCGAGCTCCTGAGCGATGGCCTTAGCCTTCGTGATGAATTCGCGGTCGTAGGGGCGCGTCATATCAGGGAAGCGTGGGCCGAACATCTCGACGTTGGGGCCGATGAGCGGGTTGGGGAGGTTGTTGATGTGGTCGCGGATGATCATCAGATCACCTACGCGGAAGGTCTGGTTGATACCACCTGCGGCGTTGGAGACGAGGAGGTTCTCGATACCGAGGAGCTTCATCACGCGGATGGGGAAGGTGACCTGCTCCATAGGGTAGCCTTCGTAGTAGTGGAAGCGCCCCTGCATGCACAGCACGGTTACGCCCGAGAGGGTACCAGCGATGAGATTCCCCTTATGGCCGATAGCCGTAGAGTGTGAGAAGTGGGGGATCTGTGTGTAGGGGATAATGGTGGGATTCTCGAGCATGTCGCCGAGCTTGCCAAGGCCGCTACCGAGGATGATGGCGGTCTTGATATCCTTTGGCAGGCGTGATGCCAGGTAGTTGGCCGCCTCGTGATAGTGTTGGTCGAGCATAATAATAGGGATATATCTTGCCGAATATTGCGAATAGTATTTGCCTCAAGGGCAAAACAAATATAGCAATAATCGGGGAAGGGAGACGGCGCTATCTACTCCTTTTCTTGCACGGTGGAGTTGTAGGGTACCAGCTTCAGCTCCCCGCTTTCGTATTCGGCAAGGAATATATCTGCAGCAGACTCATATCCCATCTTTTGCAGCTCCTCGGCGAGCCACTCTTCGGTGCGGTCTACGTCATCCAGCACGCTGGTCTGTACGATGCCATCTGTGATGACAGGGTACTTGGGGTTCTCCTCGCCTTTCAGGACGATGATGAGCTCTCCATTCTGCTCGAAGACAGCTCGCTTCACGTCGCGGATGTGGTAGACCCCCTCGCGGCGTAGCTTGAATGCTACTTCGTTCGCTGTGATCTTAGCCTTGCGGCAGGCCTCTACATCGAGGACCCCGTGCTTGATGAGGACAACAGGAGCGCCATCGATGAATCTCTTGATGCTATGGTTCTTCGTCTTGAGTCGTCGCAGGCCGATGATGAGGGAGGCCCAGATCGCGAGGACGGCTGCAAACTGGAGGATCGAGATGGCTGGGCTATAGATGATCCCACCGATGATACCCCCGAGGACATAGTTCTGCACCTGGTCTATCGCAGAGGTTGGTGCTAGATTGCCCTTGCCAGACTTGTTGATGACGAGGACAATGGCAAGTAAGCCCAGGAGTAGCTTCAGGAAGACATTCAGATAGAAGAGGTCATCCGACTGGAGGTAGGAAAGTGCTGTCATATTATATGAATGAGGTGAGATTGATTAGACTGCTGTTAGAATGAGATGTCGAGGCCGGCATCGACTACATTGTAGTCCTTACGTATGTCTACGATGGGGTCTGTATCATAGATCAGGCGGTAGGTGCCTCGTATCCCGATGGTGGGCGTGATGTCGTACTTGAGGTCAACGGCACCTCCGAAGCGGGCTTCCTTGAAGTAAGTGTCAGGAGTCGCTTGATGGATGGCGGTCGTCGTGAGCTCCCAGTGCTCGCCGATCTTATTCCGCATGCTGAGCGAGAGATGGCTCTTGATGCGGTGGCTGTAGGCATACTTGGGGCCATTCGTAGCGGGCATCGGGCGCTCCCACTCTTCATATTCGTAGAATAAGCCCAGTGTAGCAAACATGAGGGTTGTTGAGGAATTCAGCAGACGATAGCGCGACTGAATCCCCGTAGAGAACTTAAAGGCCATCCCTCTACTCGCAGCCCACTGAGACTCCGCGTAAGGGTAGACCTCAAAGGCTCGGTCCAGCAGGTAGCGATACTCGGCGTGTATATACCCACCACTGAGGGTCACTTTCTTACCGTAGGTGGAGAACTCAAACTTATTTATGAGGTTGATCACTCGGCTACGCTTGATGAGCAGGTTGATATTGGCGCTATTGCGTAAGGTGAATACCTCCTCCTTCTCGGTCTGGAAGTTGAGTGAAGGGCTGATCGTCCCCTGGAGTGTCTTCGTGCTATCGATGCTCATCGTCATATTCTCAGAGAAAAGCATCTGTGCCGACACGTGGATGGGAGCGAGTAGTGTGGCGAGTAGATAGAGTAATCGCTTCATATAGGATCTATTGTTCGTTCGTCTTTTGACGCTGTAAAAGTAGAAAAAAAGTGTATGCAGATTTAGCGGAGCGATATACCCAATATATAGGGAGATAGCTGGCATCAAAAATGCCGTGATCGCTTGATGAATATATACGTGGGGAGGCTTGGTGTGAAGCGGGCTACTCCATCACCATCTTCTTATTCGACGTGGGGGAGACGACGATGCGAGTACGACGGTCGTCGTAGGTGGGCGCGAAGAAGTTGAAGCGTGGCTGTGTATACTCGGTATGGATGCCGAGGAGATCTACGAGAGCGTGTGTGAGCAGATCCGAGAGGATACGCTTATCTCGCTGACGACCTATCTGACGCCAGAGGTCGGAGCGCTCCTCACGGAGCTGTGGGGAGAAGTAGACGAAGAGCGGGATCTCTACGGCTCGGGGTACGAGTGCATGGCCCATCAGCTCGGGGTAGTCTTCGTCGAAGAGCGCATCGCCGTGGTCGGAGAGATAGATGATGAGGGCATTCTCCTCGCGGTAGCGCTCTATGATCTCGTGGATGATGTAGTCGGTATAGAGAAGGCTATTGATGTAGGCTGAGATGACCAGATCCTTAGCTTCTCCCTTGTGGATGGGTAGGCTATCGGATGTGAACTTGTTGAATGCTTGGGGGTATCGCTCTTTGTAGGTCATATGCGAACCCATAAGATGAACGATCTGGAAGAGTCCTCTGGGGGAGCTCATTCGGAGACTATCTGATAGGTCTCGATGATGAAGGAGAAAGGGGAGTATGACTTCATCAAACAAGTCGGGGCGATTTGCTACACCTTCTCCGCCCAGTCCTTTGAAGAAGGCCGGATTGCCCGTGAGGATATCCGCCTGTCTACCCAGTAGGTTAGACATCGAGTACTTACCTGTGATTTCTTGATTTGCGATCCAGGCTGTAGCATACCCTGCTTGGCGAAGCACATTAATAATCGAAGGGAACTTATACCAGGGCTTTTCGCCTTGCTCCTGAGTGTAGAAGGTCAGTGAACGCGTATTGGAGAGGATCGTTGCTGAGGCTGGCGAGACAACATTGGAGAATGGAATAAGCTCCTGAGCCTGAATTAGACTGTCTGCATAGGGGGTGTTCTGCAGAGGATAGCCATAGCAGTGCATACTGCTACGACGGGCTGATTCTCCGAGGATGAGGACGATGTTGAGTGGAGCCTTAGATATGGGGTTAATGACGACGCTATTGAGCTTGTGCTGGGAGCGGCGTATCATATCCAGCTCTGCAGCGATATGCTTCATCGCTTTGTGAGCACTAAGGGTATTGAAGATCGTGCGATCAATACCAGCGTATTCGAGTCCTCCGAAGTTGTAATGCCGACGACATAGACGGAGGTTACTATAGATGTTTTCGAGACCCACGAAGAGGGAGAGAAGTGTAATCGTAAGGCTGCAGCACAGGGTGATGCAGGAGGGATACTTCTTCCTGAAGACGAGGGATACTACGAAGGCGATGACGACGGCAGGCGTGAGCTGGCAGAGCACGCGGAGGGCTTGCTCGGCGGTGATGCTGTCGAGGAATTCACTGCCCTCGCGCCAGTTGGTCGAGAGCATGATCTGCGCCAAGTCCATGTTGTAGGTCACATGGTAGAGCCCGATGAGGTAGAGCTCGTAGGCGGAGAGGGTGAGGACGATGACGGAGAAGAGGAGCCCGAGCGTGCGGGTCAGCCACTTCCACGGGGAGAGGGCGAAGAGGAGGGTCAGGAGGCTCGCCCAGCCCCCGATGCGAAGGAGCTGGCTGAGGACCAGCGGGAGTACTTCGCCCGAGGGCACCTCGGTCTGATAGGGTAGATAAGCCAGTAGCACACGCAGCTGGGCGAGGAAGACTAAGACGAAGAGCCAGAGACGCTCGCTTAGTCGCCTGCCGAAGGCTGCGTGTGCTACTCGGTGAAGTATGGAGGGAAGTCCCCGCATTTATCTGTGCTTACTGAAGAGACGCTGGGCTACCTCGCGGGCTTCCGCGATGATAGCTTCCTGCCCTGGCACGTGCTTGTCGCGCATGAGGATGCGCCCATCGACGATCACGGTGTCGATGCAGCTGCTGCCCGAGGTAGCATAGACGAGGTTCGACGTGAGGTCATTCAGCGGCACGAGCTCAGGCGTATTGAGGTCGACGAGGCAGACGTCTGCCAGGCGTCCCTCTTCGATGCGCCCTGCGTTGAGGTTGAGGATGTTTGCACCCACAGCTGTAGCAGAGGCGAAGATGTCGTCAGCCTTGCACGCCGTGCTGTCGAAGCGCCAAGCCTTCCCGAGGAAGGAAGCGAGCTTCATCGCTACGACCATGTCGAGGTTGTTCGACGAAGAGCAGCCGTCCGTACCGATACCGATGCGGATGCCACGGCGCTTCATCTCCTCGTACTTGAAGGTGTAGCCACTGGCGAGCTTCATGTTGGAGGCTGGGTTGTGCACGACGGAGACGTTGTGCTTGGCCAGCAGATCCATCTCTTCATCATCTACCCAGACGACGTGCGCCAGCACGAGGTGCTCGCTGAGGATGCCGAGCTTCTCGAGGTAGCGCACAGGGCTGAGGCCATGCAGGCGGATACATTCCTCTACCTCGCCCTTGGTCTCAGAGAGGTGCAGGTGGATCTTCACACCGTGCTCTACTGCGAACTGATGGCAGAACTGCAGCTGTTCACCGCTCACCGTATAGATAGCGTGTGGGCCAAGGGTGAAGGTGATGCGGTCGCTGAACTCGCCGAAGCGCTCCATGTATTCGTAGCTGCGCTTGCGGTCCAGTGCAGCACGCTCGGGGTTGCCTTGGTCGAAGAGCGTGTAGGAGAGATGTGCACGTAGCCCCATCTCTTCGACTGCCTTGGCGGTCTTCAGCGGGTGCATATACATATCGAGGAAGCAGGTCGTGCCCGAGCGTAGCATCTCAAGGCAGGCGAGCTTGGCGCCGACATAGACGTCATGCGGAGTCATCTGCGCCTCGACGGGCCAGATGTAGTCCTCGAGCCACGTCATCAGCGGTAGGTCATCGCCGTAGCCACGGAAGAGCGTCATCGATGCATGGGTATGCGTATTGATGAAGCCGGGGATGATCGCCTTGTCGGTGCCGTCAAGCACCTCCACTCCTGTGGGAGCGGAGATGCCTGGGGCGATACGAGTGATAAGGTTTCCCTCGATGAGGACGTCGGTAGTCGTCGTCCCGTGGAGGACATTCTTTATTAGGATAGAGGTCATAGATATCTATTCGGGGTGAGGAGCCTATCGCTTGGGGTAAATCTTGTAGAACTCGGCGACGGCTTCGATACCCTTGTAGAAGATATCCAGGGGCATATTCTCGTTGGGCGAGTGGATGGCGTTGCTCTCCAGACCGAAGCCCATAAGGATGGTCTTCACGCCGAAGACGCGCTCGAAGGCTGCGATGATGGGGATGCTACCGCCACGACGTACCGCCAGAGGACGTTTGCCGAAGGCTACTGCGACAGCCTCTTCGGCTGCCTGATAGGCGGGCAGGTCGATGGGGCAGAGGTAGGCTTCGCCGCCGTGCATAGGCGTGACCTTGACGCGGACGTACTTCGGAGCGGTGCTCTCGATGTAGTCGATGAAGGCCTGGCTGACCTTGTGGTGGTCTTGGTTAGCTACGAGGCGGCAAGAGACCTTAGCATAGGCCTTGGAGGGAAGGACGGTCTTTGAGCCTTCGCCCTGATAGCCACCCCAGATGCCGCAGACGTCGAAGGAAGGACGGCAGCTATTACGCTCGAGCGTGTGGTAGCCGACTTCGCCAAAGAGGTCATCGATGTCGAGGAACTTCTTGTACTCCTCTTCGCTGAAGGGGATCTTCGCGATCATCGCGCGCTCTTCATCCGAGAGGGGCACGACGTCATCGTAGAAGTGGGGGATGGTGATACGCCCGTCCTTGTCCTGGACCTGAGCGATGAGCTTACAGAGCTCGTTGATGGGGTTAGCGACAGCACCGCCGAAGTGCCCGGAGTGCAGGTCATGGTTGGCACCCGTGACCTCGATCTGCCAGTAGGCCAGACCGCGCAGGCCCGTGGTGAGCGAAGGTGTCTCGGCGCTGACCATGCTCGTGTCGGAGACGATGATGTTCTCAGCGCGGAGCATCTCGAGGTGCTCACGGCAGAACTGCTCGAGGTGCGTCGAGCCGATCTCTTCTTCACCCTCGAGGAGGAACTTCACATTGCACTCGACGAGACCGAGTGCCAGAGCCGTCTCGAAGCCCTTGATCTGGATCATCGACTGACCCTTGTCGTCGTCAGCACCGCGTGCCCAGATGTGGCCGTCGCGTACTTCGGGCTCGAAGGGTTCGCTCTTCCACAGCTCGAGTGGCTCGGGGGGCATGACGTCATAGTGTCCGTAGACGAGGATCGTGGGCTTGGAAGGGTCCTTCTCATAGTGCCCGAAGACGATGGGGTTACCTGCCGTCTGGTAGATCTCTACGGTCTGTACGCCGAGCTTCTTGAGGTGATCACGCCAGTACTCTGCACAGCGCTGCATGTCGGGCTTGTGCTCGCTCTTGGCGCTGACCGATGGGATGCGGATGAGCTCGAAGAGGTCCTCGAGGAAGCGAGCTTCGTGCTCGCGGATATAGTTCTTGATCTGGCTCATAATAGGTATGGGTCCAAGGGGTGAATGTATTTGAATGGCGTAGGGCAAAGGTGTGGGAGGGCTCCCGCTTTGCCCTAATAAAGGTAGGAAAAAACTCTGTCTTGTCTCCGCTACGCCTTGCTTTTCTTCGCCTTGCGTGGGGCTTTGCGGAAGTGGATATCCTCAAGCGTGAAGTAGCGCTTCGAGGGACGCAGGTGTACCTTGACCTCCTCGATGTGGACGGTGGGGTTGAACTTCTCGCCCTCTTCTACGGCGCGACACTTGAAGCTGGGCATGAGGTGTCCCAGGCGACCATAGTCGACGATGGCGCCCTCCGAGACGAGGTCGCGCGCGGTGTCTGCGGCGAGGTTGAGGACGCTCTGCACCTCCATGTAGTTGAGGGTGGTGTTGCGGGCGACGAGCGAGCAGAAGCGCTCGAAGTCCACCTGGTACCGGCCCGTGAGTCGTGCGACTTGCATGCTCTTACCACGGTGCTTGCCGAAGGTGACTTTCCTCTGATAGAGGACGTACTGAAGGGTTTTGCTTGTCATAGTACATTGTGTAGTTGGGCGAAGGAGCTGAAGTGCCTGAGATAAGGTACTTGACTTCGCGAGGTTTGTTCCTTGAGCAAAGGTAGTTACTATCGTTAGAATGCGAAATCTTTTTCGATTAAGTTCGGTGTTTTTATCGCTTGGGGTTACGGATTAATACGTATTAATCCGCAAATTAATACGTATAAAATCCCGACTTAATACGTATTAATTCCCGAGTTTATACGTATAAATCTTTGCCTTCATTCGGTTAATCTTCCAGCAACTACCGCTTGAATGGTGGCGAACTCAAGGTAGTTCGCTCACGAAACTCCTTTGCATTCGTCGTCAAGCTCTACTATTTTGTCCGCCAAGCTCCTCTACTTCCTTCGCCGACCTCCTCTCCTTTGCTCTCGAAGCTCTGCTACTTCCTACGCTAAGTAGCTTGCCTTCTCCTCGATAACGTACTTTCCTCCCGAGAGCTGTGAGCGGTAAATACGCTACCTTTACTGCGCAGGGCTAAGGCGTTTGCTTTGCCCTGTCTTCACTACGAATAATCACTTCACAAGCAAATAAGGTATGCTAAAAGAACGTCTAGTCATCGCCCTCTGCGCCCTCGGACTCATCTCCTGCCGAGGCGGAGGGAAGCAGCAGGCTGAAGATACTTCATCGCACGCCGCTCCCCCCGTCTATCTCGGGACGGTGCCCTGTGACGACTGCGAGGGCATCGAGCTCTCCATCACCCTCGATGACTCCATACACGCTACCTATATGGGCGAATATGCTGGGTATGTGCGCGACATCAGGAAGGTGACCTATACCGTGAAGGATAGCATCTTGACGTTTAACACCCCCGACATTCCGGAGCTCTTTGTCCTCGGCGATGGGACCCTGACCATCCTCGATGCCAATGGAAATAAGATCGAGGGAGATCAGTCCTCTCGCTATATCTTGCGTAAGCGCCAGCCCTACAACTTCCCTGGGACATATACTTTTGCCTCTCCCAACGAAGCTGACAGCTCCCATCGCACGCTCTCGATATCCCCCGAAGGAGATAAGTACCGGATCTCCATCTCTGGCTCTCAGCTCCTGGGTAAGGAGCATAGCGACCTGGTCGAGCTGGGGACGCTTCGCCGTGACACGATCTTCGTTCCACTGGGTGAGCCCTCCGAGGGTGTCACGATGTGTATCGCACCCAGCCATGATCAGCTGGGCGTCACGGTCTTCACGAAGAAGGACGGTGAGATCCCCTCTCGGGTGGCGTACAGCGATGGCCGAGTCCCTATGCCTGAGACCTACTACAAGTCCACGGTCACGAAAAATAGTATCGGGGATATCACGAGCGAGAAGACACTCGAGGATATCTTCAAGCGTGTGCCTGCTGCCCAGATTGAGCTGAAGGAGGAGCAGGGAGAGTTCGCCGATGACAAGTACGACGTCTATACGATCTATACACGCTACTTCGAGCCCCTCTTCAGCATCAGCCCGAAGAAGCGTGCGGATGTGAAGCAGCGAGTCCATCGTGTGATCGTCCTCAATCCGCTCTTCCATACGGCGCAGGACATCACTACAGTCTCTACCTTTGGAGATATCAAGCAAGCCTATTCGATCACGCGCATCGAGCCCGACAAGAAGGATATCGTCGTCGTGGTAGATGACCTGCGTGCCAGCTTCTCTATCCCGAAGTCGAAGCTCCCCGCTACTTGCTGGGACGAGAAGACGAAGACCGTCAATAGCTTGCAGATCCCCAGCTCAGCTCCTATCCGTACCTTTATCCTGCTGTGGGAATAGTCCCCCGCCCATAAGCCTATGAAGAAAATAGCTCTACTCTTATTTGCCCTCAGCGCCGTCTCGGCTTGCACGAAGGGAAGTCGTACCACTGCCGTCGCTTCTTCGCCCGCAGAGAAGCCCTACGACTATATCTCCAAGATCGAATACTACTACAACGGGAGTCCCAACAAGGAGTTTGAGATCAGCTTCGACTACGACGATGAGATGCGTCTGACTTCGGTGCGGAGGATCTATGATTGTAGCACGCCCGAGGCCGTCACGACTTGGCACCTCGCCTACACGGACAAGGGCATCAGCGTCACGTGCGATGATCATAAGCTCGAGGCTGGTATCGTGAAGCCTTCGGAGTATCGCCTGTCACTGGATACCGCGGGTCGAGCTTCTGAGATGGAAGAGACTTACTACACTGCCAATGGGCCAGTGCGCTGGAGTGAAGAGGACTACGTCTATGACGGTGACGGGCGTCTCACGGGATATAAGTCCTCTCGCTACGGGGAGATCCTCCTCACATGGCAGGATGGTAATGTGATGCGCTCTGCCGTAGCCGAAGGAGGTCAGCCGATCGAGCAGCGGACATTCTCCTCCAAAGCAAACAACACCTACCCCGACCTCTGCCTGTACTTAGCAGACCTCCGAGGTCGGACGGATGTGCAATTCCTCTGGGGAGATCGTATGGGGATGCGTTCGGCGAACTTACCTCGGAGCTTCTCGGCTTCTCTGGGGGACTCGATACCCCCGATCTATAGTGGCTTCACGTATCGCTACGATAGCAAGGGCCGCCCCCAGGAGGTGGATCGAGCGGATGATACGGGCAAGGTCCTTCGTATCGTCATCACTTACCTTGAGAAGTAAGCACCGCTCCCACACGTATCTATACGACGACACCCCGCAAGGTGACTGCCTCCAGAGAAGGCAAGTCCCTTGCGGGGTGTCGTATTGGATGGAGTTCGGCTAAGCCTTAGAGGCGGCGAGCACCGTCAGAGATGACGACGTCGTAGAACTTAGGCTGGATGCCGTACTTAGCTTCGTAGCGCTTCTTGACTTCGGCGATGAAGCTGTCGTGAAGCTCTTCCTTGAGGAGGTTGATCGTACAGCCACCGAAGCCACCGCCCATAACGCGTGAGCCGGTGACACCGAATTCACGAGCGAGGTCATTCAGGAAGTCAAGCTCTTCGCAGCTCACTTCGTAGAGCTTGCTCATGCCGTGGTGCGTCTCGTACATCTTCTCACCGACGGTCTGGTAGTCACCCTTGTCGAGGGCTTCGCAGACAGCCAGGACGCGCTCGACTTCGCCGATGACGTAGGCTGCACGCTTGTAGTCCTCTTCGCTGACTTCATTTTTCACCTCTTCGAGCTGAGCAAAGGAAGCATCGCGGAGGAACTTGATCTCGGGATAGCGCTTAGCGAGCGTGGCTACGACATTCTCGCAGCTCTCACGACGCTTGTTGTAGGCTGAGCTGGCCAGCTCATGCTTGACGCAGCTGTCGACGAGCAGGAGACGATAGCCCTTAGGATCGAAGGGGTGCTCTTCGTACTCGGAGCTCTTACAGTCAAGGCGAAGAAGCTTGCCAGCCTTACCGAAGACCGAAGCGAACTGGTCCATGATACCGCACTTCACACCGCAGTAGTTGTGCTCGGTAGCCTGACCGATCTTCGCCATGTCCCACTTAGAGAGACCGAGAGAGAAGAGGTCGTCGAGACCGAAAGCGAAGGTGCTCTCCAGCGCTGCTGAGGAAGACATCCCTGCGCCCAGAGGCACATCGCCTGCGAAGACCGTGTCGAAGCCAGCGATCTTGCCGCCACGCTTCTGGATCTCACGGCATACGCCGAAGATGTAGCGTGCCCAGGACTGGCTGGGTGCATCCTCTTCCTTGAGGCCGAACTCAGCGGATTCGCCGAGGTCGAGTGCGAAAGCACGGACGCGGTCCGTACCATTGGGGCGGATCTCAGCGACCATAGCCTTGTCGATAGCGCCGGGGAAGACGAAGGCGCCGTTGTAGTCGGTGTGCTCACCGATGAGGTTGATACGGCCAGGAGACGTGTAGAGGGTACCGGCTTCGCCGTAGAGAGATGCGAACTTGTCGCGGATAGCTTGTGTATTCATCTGAGTGATGGGCTTGATAGGAGTGAGTAAACGTGGTATGATAGCAGTCCCCCTGACGCACCGATGGGGTGCGGGAGGGGGACTGATGGGATTGTCCTTAGAGGACTAAGGGAGCTGGCGAACCTTGTGACCTACGAGAGCGTAGTAGAGGAGGTAAGCTTCACCGATGAGGACGATGATCCAGGTGAACTGCCAACCGCCGAGGCGGTCAGCGAGGATACCCTGAGCGAAAGGCAGGATAGCACCACCGACGATACCCATCATCAGGGCACCTGAGCCAGCGGACGTGTACTTACCGAGCTTGTCGATAGCCAGTGAGAAGATAGCACCCCACATGACGGAGTGGAAGAGACCAGCACCGACGAGGAGGTAAGGATTGTTCAGGATCATACCACCGAGGACGAGGATACCTGCGCCCAGAGAGGTGATGAGGAGCTGCTTGCTGGCGCTGATGCCGCTGAGGAAGCTACCACAGAGACGGCCGACGAGCATCAGACCCCAGTAGATGGTAGCCATCAGTGCAGCCTCCGAAGGCTCGAAACCGAGGCTCTGACCATGGAGGTTGATGTTGTTCCCGATACAGACTTCGACACCGACATACATGAAGATAGCGACGACACCGAGAGCGAGGTGAGAGAAGCTCCATACGCTCTTTTCGAGGACTTCGCCTTCCTTCTTCTCCGTGCTTGCGATCGCGGGGAGGTGGAGCTTAGAGAGCGCTGCGATGAGACCACCGACGAGGACGATGAGTATGAGGAAGGGGACGTAGAGCGAGCTCAGTGCGATGTCCAGACCGCTCTTACCTGCGAAGATGACCGAAGCCACGAGGATAGGAGCGATGGTAGCCATCGTAGAGTTGGCCGTACCAGCGATAGACTGACGCGTGACACCCGTCGTGCCCTTCACGTCACAAGCGACGATGTAGGGGTTCAGCACTGCCTGCAGGAAGGTCATAGCAGAGCCTGCTACAAAGCCAGCCAGAAGGAAGATGTAGTAGGCCACGGGGATGATGACGACGTTAGGATCGTCCGTAGCAGCCTGGAACTTTACGAGGTCTACTGACTCGAAGACATAGGCTGAGAGCTCATACAGTCCGAAGGCAGCGATCAGCCCAAAGAGACCCGTGATGAGGGTATTCTTATAGCCCTTCTTCTCGATGCACTTGGCGCTGGGGATCCCCATAGCGAGGTAGCCGAGGAAGAAAGCGAAGGTGATCAGCGTGGTGAGCGCATTGGTGAGCGAGCCCGATTTCTGCAGGAAAGCGGCCTGCATAGGTGCTTGGAACTGCCCGTTCAGGTTCGTGATCAGACCGACGAGGGCCATGAGCACGACCATGATGATGAACGGCACCAGATAGCTCTGAGTCTGTTTCTGTTGTGTCATTGCTTACTGTTTATGTGAATGGATTTTGTTTGTTAGCTGGCTAAGCTTCGAGCGTGAAGCGGAAGATCGTTGTCGAGCAGAAGGTCTCTCCGGGATTCAGACGCGTCGAAGGATATTCGGGCTTGTTGGGGCTGTCTGGATAGTGCTGCGTCTCTAAGCAGAGTGCGGCACGTGCAGGATAGCGGTGACCGTGCTTCCCGCGGAGGTTGCCGCTCATCCAGTTACCCGTGTAGAGCTGTACCCCAGGCTGGTCGGTGTAGACCTCCATGACGATACCCGTCTTGGGTGAAGAGCAGCGCGAGGCAATAGCGAGCTTGCCCAGCTCCTTGTCCAATATATAGGTGTGGTCATAGCCACGTGCCCAGCGAAGTTGGTCGGTATCCGTGTCGATACGCTCGCCGATGAGGTGGGGCGTAGAGAAGTCCATAGGCGTACCTGCTACTGCAGCGGGAGCGCCATAGGGGATAGCCGTCTCATCGGTGGGGAGGTATTCCTTGGCGAAGATCTCTAAAGTGTGGTCATGTACCGAAGGATCGCCTTCGCCGGAGAGGTTGAAGTAGGCGTGATTGGTGAGGTTCACTACCGTAGGACGCGTAGTCGTAGCCTCGTATTCGATGCAGAGTTCGCCTTCATCGGTGAGCGTGTAGACGACACGAACAGTGAGTTCGCCTGGGTAACCTTCTTCGCCGTCGGGGGAAGTGTAGGTGAAGGCGACCTTGTTAGGAGCCAGCTCTTCGCCATCCCAGATGACGGCATTGAAGCCCTTGAGTCCACCGTGCAGGCTGTTCGGCCCATTATTGATGGGGAGCTCATAGCTCGTGCCATCGATGGTGAAGTGACCTCGAGCGATACGATTCGCATAGCGCCCGCAGATAGCACCGAAGTAGGCTTCTTCGCTGTGGATATATTCGTCGAGACTGTCGTGACCGAGGACGACGTCTGTATAACCTGTGTGGCTGGGGACTACGAGAGAGACGAGCTTAGCACCTTGGTTGATGAAGTGCGCTTCGGCTCCTGCCTTATTGATCAGAGTGTAGAGCTGGACGGCTTTACCGTCTACGACCCCACGGAAGGCCTCATGGGAGAGCCCTGCTTTATTCTGCTGCATCGTTAGTTTGTAGTTAGTTGGCTGTGAAAGCCACTCAATTGAAGCTTTAACGTGGTCAAATATACGAATAAGTACGCATACAGCCACGGCTCTCGGTACTTTGTCTTGGAGCGGAATGAATAGATAAGCCGACGCCCCGCATCAAGTACTTGGTGCGGGGCGTCGGCTTGTATTTGGTGTGGAGTGCAGGCTATTTCTTCGGGGTGTAGAGGCGCATGCTCTTGATGATGACGTTTTTCAGTGGGCGGTTGTTGTCATCCGTCTCGACGCGCTGGATCTTATCCACGGTGCCCCAGCCGTCGAGTAGACGGCCAAAGACTGTATATCCGCCATCCAGATGTGCTGCACCGCCCTGGAGCTTGTAGGCTTCGCGCTGCTCGGGCGTGTACTTCCACGAGCGACCAGCTTCCATCTCGTCCAGATCCATGTCGGTATAGTACTTCCCCGTGACGATATAGAACTGGCTGAAGGATGATTTCTTCTCGGGATTGGTATCATCTCCCTCGCGGGCAGCACCGATATAGCCGCGGACGTGGACGAACTTCTCGGGCATGATCTCTGCCTTTATCGTCGCTTCGTCGGAGTCGCCGGGGAGGGACTTCTCGCGGGAGAGACCGCGGGTCTTTAAGTTCCCAGCCTGGATCATGAAGTCCTTGATGACGCGGTGGAACTGTACGCCGTCAAAGGCATGTTGTCTGACGAGCTTGAGATAGTTGTCACGGTGGACGGGCGTCTCGTTGAAGAGCTCGATGATGAAGTTCCCCTTTGTCGTCTCTACGAGGATCTGGGGGCGCTGCTCGCTCTGTGCGCTGACGATAGAGCTTAGGCTAAGGGCACAGAAGAGCGCAAGTAAGGGGCGGAAAAGCTGTCGCATGGAGTGTGTGATGTGTGAGATTAGGGGAGGAGAGGCATGCTGTCATTGGACGCATCAGCTGTGGTGATGAAGGCCTTGGGGTCAAGATCCTTGACTAGCTTCTTGAGCATAGCGAAGTGCTTGCGCTCGATGATGATGAAGAGCACCTCACGGGGCGTACCCGAGTACATCCCTTGGCCGTGGAGGAAGGTGCCACGCACGCCGACTTGTCCGATGAGTACCTCACGAAGCTCCTGCGTCTTGTCGGAGATGATGAAGACCGACTTGTGGGGATTCTGAGGCTGGAGTGCGTCGACGACCTTGCTGTAGACGAAGATAGCGATCCACGAATAGAGGGGGACACGCCAGTCTTGGAAGACCCACAGCCCTAAGAGGACGATCAGCGAGTCGATGAGCATGATCAGGGTGCTGACCTTCGTGTTGAACGCACGAGATAGTACGCGCGCCAAGGTATCGGTACCCGCGCAGGTACTTTGTGCCGTGAAGATCATCCATACACTTACTCCGAGCAGGGCCCCGCCGTAGAAGCTACAGAGAATAGACTCTTCGACGAGCGGACGGCCGCCTGACCACGTCTCGATGAGGTCAGAAAAGAGGGCGACGAGGACGAAGGTCACGACGGTCTTGACTGCGGTGATCTTCCCAAGTCCCTTCATCGCCAGGAGGAAGAGCGGGATGTTGAAGACAAGAGCAATGGTACCAAGGCCCAGCTCTAGCCCAAAGAGGCTGCGAGCGACCTCGCGGATGACGAGCGCCAAACCATAGACACCGCCCGGGCTAATATGTGCTGGGGCGAGGAAAAGACTGTAGCCAATGGCCAAAATGAAAGAGCCGAAGACGATGAGAAAGGCATCGAGCAGGAGCTGCTTCTTCGTTGTCGGAGCGGTAGGCATAGTGTATGAGGTAGATGTTTCTCTCACAAAGATAATTCCTCTGGTTGATTCTGCAGCCTCCCGTAGGGAGATCCCGCCGAAGCTACCTGACGAAGCTACTGGAAGTGATATGACTTTGCGGTAGAAATACCTCTACTTCTCGGGCAATGTAATTCTACTTCCTGGACGAAGTACCTCTACTTCTCTGGAAAAGTACCTCTACTTCTCTGGAAAAGTACCTCTACTTCCGAATAAAAACACCTCTACTTTCAGTCGAAAATACCTCTACTTTTGATTGAAAATACCTCTACTTTTTCCAGCCCCTCCGAAAGCCTTGTGTAGACAGGCTTTGTAGAGGCCTCCCGAATTGCCTTCTGACCCGACAAAAAACGCCTTCCCCTCCCTCCGCTTTTAGGCGAAGGGAGGGGAAGGAAAAGCGCTGTTTCAGCTGCACGATAGAGCCGAATTAGATGGAGAGTGAAGCGGTGAACTGGACGTTGCGCCCTTCGGCGGGGATGAACTGCGTGCTGTTGATCGTCGTGCTGTAGTAGACGGTGTCGAAGAGATTGTTGACATTCAGCTGCAGGCTCAGCGCCTTCATAGGCGAGAAGCTTACGACGGTGTTGAAGATCGTACTGGGATCGATCTTATAGATATTGGTCTCGTCGGAGTAGAAGCTGCCCGTGTGGATCGCACCGAAGCCCAGTCTCAGGACGGTCTCGCTACTGAAAGGAGCGTTGTAGAAGGCCCAAGCGGAGACCTTATCACGAGGAACGCGCTTGAGGCGATTGCCCGCGGAGACGTTTTGCGTGAAGTTGCTCGACGTGTATTCGGCGATACGCGCGTCGGTGAGCGAATAGCCGAGGTTGAAGTCAAAGGCAGAAGAGGGCGCGTAATTCATCTCCAGCTCGACACCCTTACTGATGGACTTCCCGATAGGGCCACCGATCTTGCGGCCGTCGGCAGCTACACCGAGGTTGGTGCGGACCATATTGCTTAGCGTGATATGGTAGGCGGCGGCGTGAAGTGAGAGTTGGTCGCCGAGATCCAGATGCAGACCGGCTTCCCACTGGCGACCCGTCAGTGGCTTGAAGCTCTTGAGCTCTTCGGCACTCATCTCATGTCCGTCAGCAGCCATATAGACTACCTCGGGCGAGAGGGTGATGCGCTGGGGCTTGAAGAAGGAGGACACGGAGCCGTAGACGTTGAAGCTCGGCGTGATATTATACACAGCGCCGAGGCGATAAGTCAGTGCGGCATTCGTAAGTATCTGGTCGGTGGTGCGGTCGAGGAGCTTGCGATCATCCGTATTGTAGATGCCGAAGTCACGACGGAAGAAGTCCATACGTACCCCAGCAAGGAGTCGCAGATTCTGCCACGTCATGAAGTCCTGCAGAGATACCCCATTGACCAGGTCCTTGAAGACCTGCATGCGGCGGTACTTCATATAGATCGGGCCCTGATCGAGGATAGGATCCTTCAGCGTCACGATAGATCCGACGCCAGCACCGGTATAGAGTGCGCGGTCAGAGCGACGAAGATCCATGTAGGAGAAGTTGTGAGCGGCGAGGATCGCGTGGCTGGTATTGCCCCAACGTAGACGTCCCGTCAGCTCGATCTGATTCTGTGCCGTCAGCGTCCCATAGGCAAAGCCGAAGCCATCACGCTCTACGCGGTCGATGAGTACAGGTACCTTCGTCGTGCCGTCGAGGTAATAGTGCTTGGCACCGGTGGCTTTTGCCCCTGTGAGATAGTTCAGCCCGTCGGTGGAGTAGTAGTTGAGGCTATCGTAAGCGAAGAAAGCGTGCTCAGAGAGTCTCCAGCGCTCGTCGATCGCGTAGTTGTACTTGGCGTGGAACTTGACCGTCTTATTCGTCAGGAACTCATTGGGGTCGGTGTAAGCTCTCGAGGCAGGTTCGCTGCTGGGGAAGGTACCTCGCTTGTAAGCCAGCTCATCGGTCGAGCTATCATAGACATCCCACTTGAGGTGTGGCTGACCATAATCACCACGGAACTGGTCGTGGCTGATGATCGCAGCGAAGCCAAGCTTGTGCTTGGGCGAAAGCTTAATGTCGACAGCGGCATGTGCATTGGCGATCTTCGTGTAGTTACCTCGCCAGCCATCACTGGTCGAATACTCCACGTCGGCACGTGCATTCGCCTTGCTTGAGATCGCACTTGTCCCACCAGCTGTGATACGATGCGTGCCGTACGAGCCGATGGTATAGCTTGCGTCGAAGGCTGGACGGGCCTTAGGTTGCTTATTGATGATGTTGATGACACCACCGAGGGCGGAGTGACCTACGCTCATCGAGGCTGCACCCTTGAGTACTTCGATGTGGTCTACCGCTGCCATCCCCGTAAGAGGTGCTGATTGCCAGAGCGCATGACGCTCATCGCGCATCCCATCGTTGAGGACGACGGACTCGTAGAAGCCTCGGAGGAAGAACATATGGAAGCCACCATAGTCCTTGAATGCTCCTACACCAGGGACGGTCTGCATAGCTTGTGCGGGATCGGTGTAGCCTAAGAGGCGGATCTTCTCAAGAGGAAGGATATTTGTCGTCAGGGGGATCTCACGGCGTGGAGCGGGGATCTTGACGACTGTACTCGGTGCCATGACACGGGCACCACGTACTACGACTTCGCCGATGACCTGAGCTGAGTCGGCAGTGTCTGTAGTTTGGCCTGCCAGCGTCATAGGTAACGCCAGCGCCATGAGGCAGATAAATCGCTTCATGATGTACAGGTTTTGGTTTGTATAAATAGGTTTTGCGCCTGCTGAGGGTAGGAGTGCATGCTTTCACGTGCTGGTAGCTCCCTCCCGTGAGGCAGTAGCAAAGGTATCGCTTTCTCGTGAGAGGCTAAAGAAAGGCGTAGGGCTACCTGCAGACAGCCCTACGCCTATTATAATAATGTATAGCCTCAGCTAAAGTACCTCGAGCTGGGCGAAGCGCCTCCTTCTTATCTCAGCGTAGGCAGAGGAACAGCTAAGCGATAGAATCCCCAAGCCGATTTCTCTTCCTCTATCTCAAGGAGTAGCTCACGAAGAGGCTTGTCTCGGAAAGGATTTCTCTCAGTTCCTTCTTCGGGATAGATCACAAGACAAGGAATTGGCTCCGTGATGGGATCCTTGAAGAGCATTCGATCGCGTGCATAGCCAGAGAGCTGTCGGATGATGTCGGAGCTGATCTTGGTCTTGTCCTTGAAGCGGGGGATATACTTCGTGTCCATGACCAGTAGCGGGTCGTAGCAGATGAAGTCTGGGTAGCCTGTATGCCCCGGTTCCTGATACCTGATCTGATTTCCATAGGCTTCGCGAAGTAGCCCGAGGACGTAGTGCTCGTAGAGTAAGGGCATATCCAGCCAGAAGACGGGGCAGTCTTCTTCGCTGCTCTGTATGTTCGTCAGGCTATAATCGTAGCGACGCAGGATGAGCTGCGCCAGACGTATTGCTTCGGAATAGGTGCGGAAGAGCTTCTGATGCTTGAGATGCTTGAGTTCCCATACCTCGATCTCGTCGCTGACGTGGGCGAAAGCCGAGAGACATTGATTGAGTGTGTGCTCCAGCGACGAGCGGCTCTCCGAGTGAGGGAAGGTTTGCAGGAGCTGTCGGACGAAGTGCAGTGCCTTCTTCAGCAGGCGATTCTCTGGGATATCTATGGAATACTCTTGGTAGCGACAGAAGACTTTGTCGGGACGCTTGCGTAGGACGTTCGTGCGCTCGTGGCGAAGCACGCTGATATGTCCCTTGACCTTCTTGAGGTTCTCTTCTCGCTGGATGTAGTCTTTCTTTAGTCCACCCTGCACGATCACTCTCACCACGGAGAGGAAGTGCACGACGATGAGGGGACTGAGTACACTCTGCAGCTCGGGAGCCTTGATGCGCGGCTGCTCCATATCGATCCCATAGATCTCAGAGAAGGCTTCTAACTCAACCCCCGCCTGCAGACAGCGGCTGAAGAGCTGGAGGAAGTCAATGTTGCTACAGCCAGCCTTCGGTGTGATGACTAAAGGCTCCTCATCATCGAACCACTGCGCTCCGATGACGTAGGAGGTGTAGTAGCCAGGCCCTTTATCAGTCTCAGCTTGCTCATCTTCCTCTCCAGGGAAGACGCCATTCCACTGCCAGCGAAAGAACCAGCGGTCTTTTCCCTGCTTAGACGGCAGACGCATCCACTCCTTCCACTTCTCGTGGGGGGAGGAGATGCCATCCAATCGCTGATGCTCTTGATATAGCATTAGGCTTCGCTATCCGAAGATGCTTCGGTCGCCGCCTCAGCGACAGAAGGATTAAAGCATTCGCCCTTCTCCCAAGCCGCGAAGTACTTCTCATCCTCTTCCTTGCCTTGTAGGATGCCGTCCTTGATATATTCGCGGAGGAGCGGGATGACCTCGTAGCGCATCTTCATCTGGAGAGCTTCAAGCGTCTCAGCCAAGAAGTAGCTGTGGCCGACCTTCAAGTCCTCCAGATCGAAGTCGCCTGCCTTATGTGTCGCGATGAAGGAAGTCGTGTCGTCTGTGCTATCGCCATTGATCTGCTTGAAGAGAGCTAAGGCCTTGGCGCGCACCGCGTCATCCTTGATACAAGTCTTGATGACCTCGGGATCCGTCTTGAGTGTGATGAAGGCAAAGCGGCGCCGCACGGCATAGTCAATAGACCCTGTAGAGCGGTCGGTCGTATTCATCGTGCCAATGATATAGAGGTTGGAAGGGACAGAGAAGCTATCCTTAGAGTAGGGTAGGGTGACCTTAATGGGGTGCTTCCCGTCCCCCGTACGCTTATCAGCTTCGAGGAGCGTAATCAATTCTCCGAAGATGCGTGAGATATTTCCTCGGTTGATCTCGTCGATGATCAGGACGTGAGGCTTCGTGGAGGCCTTGTCTTCTATTTGGTATTCCTTCTTTACTGCTTCGATAAAAGCCCGTGCATAGGCCTCGTGAGTCTTGGTCTTTCCTTTGCCTATAGCCTGATCCTTAATCTGTTCAATGTTTGGGAAAGATTGGGGGCTAGACTCCGTACTGCGCATATTGAGGGTTTTGCCACCTTCCCACCAGATAGAGAGCTTAGCCCTACCAGAGACGGATGGAATTTCTCGTTGATTATCTTCGCCTTGTATCCTTTTCAGGTAGTCATCAATATAAGCTGCGATGTCCTTTCCCTCCGTAGTCCGTGCTTGTTCACAGATTTGTTTGAAGATACCCGCCTCGACGTTGTAGGTGATATGCTCTCCTTGTAGCTCAGGCTTCACTCCTTCGACGAAGTCCTCATAGTCCATAGACTGGTGGAAGGTACAGAAGGCTATTTGTCCTTCCTGCCGAAGGCGCTCGTACTCATCCATCACTTTTATATGGTCTTCCAGTCCTGTGAACGAGGGGTTACAGAGGGCTACTGCGAGAGATGCCGTCGTATATGTCTTACCTGTGCCAGGGGCACCTTGCAAGATGATGTTCTTCTTCTCCTTTAATAGAGAGACGCACTCATTCAGCAGTAGTGTATCTGATTTAGAAGTGTCAGAGAGGGGAGTTCCATTTTTTAGCTGGGTGAGTAGCTTCTTCATATATGGGTATTGCTTTTTAGACTGTTTCGTGAAATAGCCACAGATACCTTGCTGGAAGTCTTCGGTGTTGAAGGTATTCTCCTCAGGGACATTCGTAAGAATTGCAACTGATCGAAGAACTGGATAAGGACTCTGCTCCCCAGCTTCTTCATTCGTGAGGTGTGGCTCATCTGTTATTTGGCAAAGCTTTTTAGGCTTTTTACCTTGACACACGAGTACAAGTGTCCCTTGTGGTTGAGCACTTAGGTACTTGCCAAGAAACTGATGCTTTTCAGTTAGTGTGATGGTGTGGTTGCTCTCAAGTTGAGTCATCAAGCTGGATTGTTTCCCTTCGCTATTGGCTTCCCCTAAGTCTATGTGCCAATAGATCGGTTTTTCTTTCTCCATAGTCTTTTATTAAGTGTAGTAAAGCTGATATCTTGTAACGGTAAAGGTAAGAATAATGTTATTAAATGCGGCGGAGCTATAGTGGTTTTCTCCCTAAAGCACCTCGAGCTGGGCGAAGCGCAGGAGGAGCTTTTTCGTCTCGCCCGTGTCGAAGGTGACGGTAGCCTTAGCATTGTCGCCACGACCTTCGAGCTCGTCGATGACACCCGCACCGAAGCGCTTGTGCACGACGCGTCCGCCGACAGCGAGCGCACCGATACGCTTGTGCTTCTCCTCGGGCGTATCTCCAGCCTCTCTGCGCTCGATGAGGACACGGCGCGAAGGTGCGGGAGGAGCCGAACGGAAGACAGGGCGGTCGGAGAAGTCCGTCGGGAGGTCACCGCCTGCGGGGTGTACTGCCTTGGGGCGGTCCCAGGGCGAGGCGTGACTGCTTAATCCCGAGTCGAAGGTCACTAATTCCTTGGGGAGCTCACGGACGAAGCGACTGGGACGGCTGAACTCCGTGCGCCCGTTGCGGAAGCGCTCTCTCGCATAGCCGATATGACAAGTCTTCTCAGCACGCGTCAGTGCGACGTAGAAGAGTCGGCGCTCTTCCTCCAGTTCCTTCCCCGTATTGCTCATCATCGAGGGGAAGAGATCTTCCTCCAGCCCTACGATAAATACGTGAGGGAACTCCAGTCCCTTTGCCGAGTGGACGGTCATCAGCGTGATGCAGTCTTCCTCGTCGCCCGTCTTGTCTTGGTCGGTCATCAGTGCGATCTCGCTGAGGTAGACGCCGAGTGAGGGCGTCTGGTCGGCCTCGAGAGCGGCATGGATGTATTCGTCGATACCACCGAGTAGCTCCTGGATGTTCTCCACGCGCCCCTTGCCTTCGCTGGTGGTGTCGCTCTTGAGATCGGCGAGGATGCCCGTCTCATTGATCACGCGCTCAGCGATCGCATAGAGGTCATCCTCCTGCTGGTTGTAGGCGCGCAGGTCATCGAGGAGAGCGGCGAAGGCTTGTAGTCGGGCAGCGGTGGGCTTATTGACCTCCACGCCATAGGCGAGAGGGTCACGGAGGATCTGCATCATCGGCAGACCCTGTTGTGAGGCGGCCTGACGTACACGCTGTACTGTCGTGTCGCCGATGCTTCGCTTGGGGTAGTTGATGATACGCAGGAGCGCCTCTTCATCCAGCTCGTTGACCAAGACGCGGAAGTAGGCGACGACGTCCATGATCTCCTTGTGGTCAAAGAATGAGCGTCCGCCATAGATACGGAAGGGGAGTCCAACACGGCGGAAGACCTGCTCAAGGGTACGGCTCTGCGCATTGGTGCGGTAGAGGATGGCTATCGAGCTGTAGGGATTGCCATCACGATGAAGACGCTGCACTTCGTCGGAGACCCAGAGAGCTTCGAGGTCACCCGAGAGCGCCTCATGCACGGTGATAGGCTCACCGATAGACTCCTCTGAGAAGACATCCTTGGGGATCTGGTACTCGTTGTTCGCGATGATCTGCCCTGCAGCCTTGACGATGGTCTGCGTGGAGCGGTAGTTGCGCTCGAGCTTGAAGGTGCGGGCGTTGGGGAAGGTCTTCTCGAAGCTAAGGATATTGTCCAAGTTCGCCCCGCGGAAGGAGTAGATACTCTGGGCATCATCGCCGACGACGAAGATAGCACCCTTGTCCTGCATCAGCTGGCGTGCGATCATATACTGGGCGAAGTTGGTATCCTGATACTCGTCGATGAGGAGGTAATCGATACGGTCCTGCCAGAGCTTCAGTACATCGGGGTGCTGGCGGAAGAGGATATTGATCTGTAGCAGGAGGTCATCGAAGTCCATCGCATTGGAGCGCTTGAGCTCAGCCTCGTAGTGCTGGTAGATCTCGTAGAGCTTCGGCAGGCCACTCTTCGCATCGTACTTGAGGAAGTCAGTGTAGGAGGCGTAGGCACTGGCGGTGATGAGGCGGTTCTTCGCCGAGGAGATGCGGTTGTGCACGACATTGGGCTTGTAGACCTTGTCGTCGAGACCGAGCTGCTTGATGATGGCCTTGATACGGCTACGGCTGTCGGAGGTGTTGTAGATCGAGTAGTCCGAGGTGTAGCCGAGTAGGGGGGCATGCTGGCGGAGGATCTTCCCGAAGATCGAGTGGAAGGTGCCCATGTGGATCTGCCGAGCTACCGAGCCGACGTGGCGGGAGATACGCGCCTGCATCTCACGGGCAGCCTTGTTGGTGAAGGTCAGTGCCATGAGACCTGCGGGGTGATAGCCCGAGTCTAAGAGGTAGAGGAGCTTGTAGACGAGGACGCGGGTCTTGCCGCTGCCTGCGCCAGCGATGACCAGTGCGGGGCCATCGTTGTAGACGACGGCAGCACGCTGGGCTTCGTTGAGCTCACTGAGGTAGGGTAGGTCGAGGGTATCACTTGCACTCATAACGAGAGGGGTATATATAAATGTAGGGGAAGGCCGATATGCCGAGCTCTTGCTTCGGGAGCTAAGGGCTTCTTTTGCCCCGCAAAGGTACAGCGAATCTCTCCATAATATATAGGTATGAGCCCCACAATGCGGTTGCATTGTGGGGCTCACTGCTCTTAGGGTGTCGCTGTCTCCGAGCTACAGCTTAGTGCTGCATGCTACGATGGCTGTGCCAGTCTCTGCGCAAGCGATGGAGGAAGCGACGCGTGAGGCGCACCCCTTCGGGGATAGCTCCGACGAGGAGTATGAAGAGGAAGAGACTGGGAAGACGATCCTTCCAGGTGTCACCAGCGGACTCTGCGTAATAGAGCAGCCAAGCGAGGAAGGCGTAAAGGATAGTGAGTAGGATTCGCTCCATAGGCATTATAAATTGTGGATTCAGTTGAGCTGTATGAGGGAAGCCTGAGGGCAAGTGCGTATGTTGGTGCCAAGGCTCACCCTGCGAAGATAGTACATTATTATTATATAGATGCTTATCCTATCGAGCGCCTTGTCGTTAGAGCCTCTTCGGCAAGGTCTGCTGACCTATATGAGCCTGTTGCAGCGAGTCCTGTCCTCTATTTAGAGTGCTAAGGCATCGCACGCCCAGCTCCCCGATATACCTCTCCGAAGAGATACACAAGCCCTTCGCTTTATCGCGCGTATTCCTCTTATTCAGCGGAGGAAAAAGTGCCCTTCTCGTGAAGGATAAAGCGTTTGCCTGTAGTGGTTTTTCTCTATCTACGTACGTAGTCTTAAAGACCAGGCACGTCAGTCCAAATATCCACGTACGTAGATATTAGAGCCACGTACGTAGATCAAGCTTATCAGCCACTCGTCCACAACTTTTATCCCTATGCGTAGCAACAACCTAATATGAGTCACTGCTCCGACCTATATAGATCGACGTCGTGACCAATACTGGTCCGTGTGATGACCTATATAGGTTCGCCCGCCGACCAATATAGGTCGGTAGCACCCCCTTATGCGAGGGGTACGATAGACTCATAGAGAAATCTCTTGGCTTAGGGGGGATAAGGGGGCTGTCAAGGGCGAGACAGAGAGCCGATTTATTCGTAACTTTGTGTACTATACATTCTTTCACGGTAGGCTCTGCTCGGGTCTTCCTTTCATTTATTAGATGCAAGACTTAGATATTCGTGGTGCCCGCGTGCACAACCTTAAGGACGTGGATGCTCACATCCCTCGCTACTCGCTGACAGTCTTCACCGGCCTGAGTGGTAGCGGGAAGTCCTCCTTGGCATTCGACACCATCTACGCTGAGGGCCAGCGCCGCTATATCGAGACGTTCAGCTCCTATGCCCGAGGCTTCCTTGGTGGAGGTCTCGAGCGCCCTGACGTCGATGAGATCACAGGTCTCGGCCCCGTCATATCTATCGAGCAGAAGACTACGAACCGCAATCCCCGCTCTACCGTCGGGACCGTCACGGAGATCTACGACTTCTTCCGTCTCCTCTATGCACGTGCAGGTACGGCCGTATCGTACCTCTCGGGCAAGCCCATGGTGCGCTATACCGAGGAGCAGATCCTGGAGCTCCTCCTGGAGCGCTATGAGGGGAAGAAGGTCCTCCTCTTGGCCCCCGTCGTCAAGCAGCGTAAGGGGCATTACAAAGAGCTCTTCGAGCAGCTTCGTAAGAAGAGCTTCCTCACCGTCCGCGTCGACGGGGAGCTACGAGAGATCACCTACGGCATGAAGCTCGACCGCTACAAGCTCCACAGCGTCGAGGTACAGACCGACAAACTCACTATAGCGGAGAAGAACCGCGACCGCCTACTTGCCAGCCTCCGCCTGACCCTCAAGGAGGGCGACGGGGTGATGATGCTCCAAGAGATCGGCACGGGCGAGGTCGCTTACTTCAGCCGCCATCTGATGGACCCCGAGACGGGCCTGTCATACAACGAGCCCGCACCGCACAACTTCTCCTTCAACTCGCCCAACGGTAGCTGTCCGCGCTGTAAGGGCCTCGGCGAAGTACGTGTCATTGATCTCGATAGCATCGTGCCCGACCGCACGAAGAGCATCTATGCTGGGGGCATTCTCCCCTTAGGGAAGTACCGCCGTACGCTGGTCTTCGCCCAGATCGAAGCCCTCTGCGCTAAGTATGAGGTCTCGATCAAGGATCCTATCTCCCAGCTGCCCGATGACCTACTCACAGAGATCGTCGAGGGCAGTGAAGAGGACTTAGTCCTGCTGGACGACCGCTTCACAGAGCTGCGTGGCGTACCCCTCTCTTATGATGGCCTCGGTGCCTACCTTATGGCGCAGAGCGAAGAGGAGGAGAGTCCCCGAGGCGCAGAGAAGTGGATGGCACAGTTCACCCGCGCAGAGGTCTGCCCCGAGTGCCATGGTGGACGCCTGAACAAGGAAGCCCTGCACTACTTCATCGGCGGGAAGAATATCGGTGAGGTCGCTTCGATGGAGCTGACGCACCTGGCCTCTTGGCTTGAGGGGCTGGAGGATAAGTTGACGGATCAGCAGCGTACCATCGCTACCGAGGTACTCAAGGAGATCCGTACCCGTCTGTCCTTCCTCCTGGATGTGGGTCTCGGCTACCTCTCTATGAACCGCATGACCGCCTCCCTCTCAGGGGGCGAGAGCCAGCGTATCCGTCTGGCGACACAAATAGGTACCCAGCTGGTCGAGGTACTCTATATCCTCGATGAGCCGAGTATTGGTCTCCACCAGCGAGACAATGTGCGCCTCATCCATTCGCTGCAGAAGCTCCGTGATCTGGGGAATACCGTCATCGTCGTCGAGCATGACAAGGATATGATGCTCGAGGCAGACCATATCATCGATATGGGGCCGAAGGCAGGCCGCCTCGGTGGCGAGGTCGTCTTCTCGGGCTCGCCCGAGGCGATGATGCGCGCTGGCACGCTGACGGCACGCTATATCAGCGGTGTCGAGACCATCGAGGTTGCCCCCGAGCGTCGCCCGATGACCGAGCGTCAGCTCCGCCTGACAGGTGCGCGTGGCAATAACCTTCGTGGTATCGATGTCAGCCTCCCACTGGGTACCATGATATGTGTCGCTGGGGTATCGGGGAGTGGTAAGAGCACGCTCATCAATGAGACCCTGCTGCCTATCCTCAGTCAGCACCTCTATTCTTCGCTGAAGGATCCGCTGCCCTATGATAGCATTGAGGGGCTGGAGTACGTCGACAAGGTCGTCGCCGTAGACCAGTCGCCTATCGGCCGTACGCCCCGTAGTAACCCCGCGACTTATACGGGTGTCTTCACCGATATCCGTAACCTCTTCGTGGGGCTTCCCGAGAGCAAGATGCGCGGCTACAAGCCTGGGCGCTTCTCCTTCAACGTCTCGGGCGGACGCTGTGAGACCTGCTCGGGGAATGGCTACAAGACCATCGAGATGAACTTCCTCCCTGACGTCTTCGCTCCATGCGAGGCTTGTCACGGGCGTCGCTACAATAGAGAGACCCTCGAGGTGCGCTTCAAGGGCAAGTCCATCGCCGACGTCCTCGATATGACGATCAATGCGGCGGTGGAGTTCTTCGCTCACGTCCCCCATATCCTCAAGAAGCTTCAGGTCCTGCAGGATGTAGGCCTCGGCTATATCAAGCTCGGGCAGTCCTCGACGACCCTCTCTGGCGGAGAGAGTCAGCGTATCAAGCTGGCCTCCGAGCTCGCTAAGCGCGACACGGGTAAGACCGTCTATATCCTCGATGAGCCGACTACGGGCCTGCACTTCGAGGATATCCGCGTCCTCCTCGGCATCCTCAATCGCCTCGTCGATCGTGGGAATACCGTCATCATCATCGAGCATAACCTTGATGTCCTCAAGAGTGCCGACTATATCATCGAGATTGGTCCCGAGGGCGGGAAGGACGGAGGACAGCTGCTCTTCGCTGGTACTCCCGAGGCTTTGGCAAAGGTCAAGGACAGCCCTACGGCACCTTTCCTCGCCGACGAACTCAAGCTTGCTGGCCGTAAGAAGGCTTCACACAAATAGTATGTTGTATTGAATAAATCCTTACCCCTAACACTATAACCACCACACCCATGAAACTTGGAAACCGTTTATCCAACAAGATCTGTCCCGACAACATGACGATCGAGGAGTGGCAGGTAGCCCTCCGCCGTGAGAACGCACGCGAGAGTGACTTCACCGTGGAGCACCTCGACAAGAACCGCATCTGGGGTGACTACCTCGTCTGTAGCACCACCGGCCGCTACCGTGTCGCCTTCCGTGGCGTACAGAGCGATCGCAACTTCTGCTCCTGTCTGGACTTCCGTACCAATGGCCTCGGTACGTGTAAGCACCTCGAGGCGGTATCGCTCTTCCTCGAGGAGCACGTCCCAGGCTACCCCTGGGCTGGCCTGAGCTATGCTGCCGAATACTCCTCTATCTATGTCAGCTACAAGGGCGGGCGTAGCATCCGCCTCCGTGTAGGCGATGCGTACCGTGCCGAGTACGAGCGTCTGAAGGAGAAGTACTTCTCTCCCGAAGGAATCCTCCCCGAGAGCAACTATCACCTCCTTGAGCAGATTTGTGAGGAGGCACTGGCGATCTCATCCTCCTTCCGTTGCTATGAGGATGTGCAGGAGTTCGCCGAGGAGTGTGCCCAACTCAGTCAGTGGAAGACCGAGCTCAGCTCCGCCTATCCCGAGAAGGCTATCCCCTGGGATAAGAAGCAGATCAATCCCGCTTACTCCGAGGTTGAGCACCTGCTCTATGACCTCTGCTTGAATGGCTTTGGCTTCATCGTCGGCCTCAAGCATCCCTTCTACATGCACCTCTTGGCTCGCCTCGTCGAGGAGGTCTATCAGGGAGAGGTCGAGCGTAACAAGGGCTATATCATCGTAGGGAATGAGACCGATGTCCTGCTCTGGCAGTCCATCCTCCTGCAGTACAGCGAGTATATCCATCTGCCTGTGCAGGTGGTCTCGCAGCAGACTTTCCTCAAGCAGCCCATACAGCAGGGGGCGAAGGCAACCTTCGTCTACGTCAATGATGCCGACTGCTTGAAGGAGTGGAAGAACCCCGTCTCGCTCGCCATCAAGCGCCTCGAGATCAAGCATCTCTATATGCATGTCGAGACGCTCCAGCACTTCACTCCCGTGCAGCTCTCCTCGATCCTGCAGCACATCAATCCCTTCATCATCGGGCCCTTCTACAAGTTCATCCACACGTACCGCCCGATGTTCCCCCTCCGTGAGCGTGCTGACTTCCTCCCCCCCGAGATGCAGCCCTTCACGTTCTTCGTGACACAGGTGCTCTTGACGGCGCTCGTCCTACCCTCGGGAGATGCTCCTTCGTCGGCTCCTCTGCCGGTAGAGGAGATGCTGACCCCTGAGACGCGTGTGACGAAGTTCCTCTCCCTGCTCGGTGAGATCCTCGACGACCCGAAGTCTACCGAGATCCTTCGTGAGCGGATCGCCCGTGGTGCAGGCTTGCGGTAGCTTGTCTAAGTAGTCTATTTAGATTACCTTTGCACTCAATTTGTTAGGGTGCTGTGGGCAGAGATCTCACCTCCTTGCCCGACCCGACAGATATTACGAATAAGCATAGTATACATTAAATAATAAAAGACGAATGGCTGTATCGATTAAGCAGACCTCCGATGTAGCAGCTGTCATCACCGTCCAGGTGAGTGCAGCAGACTACCAACCCCAAGTAGATAAGGCACTGAAGAACTATCAGAAGAATGCTTCTATCCCTGGCTTCCGTAAGGGCCACGCACCCCTCGGCCTCATCAAGAAGCAGGTAGGCACCTCGGTCAAGGTCGAGGAGATCAACCGTGCTGTCGTCAGCGCTCTCTTCGGCTATATCGACGAAGAGAAGCTCCAGATCCTCGGCAATCCCCTGCCTGTAGAGGACGCTGAGGAGTACGACTTCGCTACGGAAGAGAACTTCGAATTCTCCTACGACGTAGCCCTCGCTCCTAAGATCGAAGCTAAGCTCGAGAAGAAGGACAAGCTCACCTACTACCGCATCGTCGCTACCAAGGAAATGGAAGACGAGCAGATCAAGCGTATGCTTGAGAACGCTGGTAAGCAGATTGAAGCTGACACTGTAGAGGACAACGACGTCGTCTACGGCCGTGCCCTCGAGCTCGCTGATGGTCAGCCCAAGGAAGGCGGTATCGAAACTGCCCAGGCACTGATCCTCCCCCGCTTCGCTAAGAGTGAAGCTGAGAAGGCTAAGCTCATCGGTGCTAAGCTCGGTGATACGATCACCTTCGAGCCCTTCGCTCTCTATGACGGTCAGGCTCCTGAGATCGCTTCACTCCTCCAGATCGAGAAGGAAGCTGTCCCCGCCCTCGATGGTGTAGCCTTCTCCTACCAGATCACGAAGATCTCACGCCGCGAAGCTGCTGAGCTCAATGATGCCTTCTTCACCGAAGCCTTCGGCGAAGGTAGCGACATCCGCAGCGAAGAAGCTCTGCGTAAGAACATCCAGGAGAGCTTCGCTGAGCAGTTCGCCACCGAGAGCGACTTCAAGTTCACGCGTGACCTGCGTGCTCTCCTTCTGAAGAAGGCTGGCAAGGTAGCTTACGACGAAGCTCTGCTCAAGCGCATCTTCCTCGCTCGCAACGCTGAGGCTAAGGTCGAAGATCTCGATCGTGATATGCCACAGATCCTCGATGACATCACCTTCGACCGCATCAAGGGTCAGCTCCTCGAAGCTGCTGGTGTGCAGATCTCTGATGAGGACCTCAATAAGTTCGCCCTCATCGTAGCTAAGAACCAGTTCGCTATGTACGGCATGACTTCTGTGCCCGACGAACTGCTCGAGAACTACGCTCAGAGCATGCTCAAGGACGGGCGCACGAAGGAGAACCTCATCGACCGCGTCGCTGACTCCAAGCTCGCTGCTATCGCTAAGGAAGCGATCACCGTCACGGAGAAGGAAGTATCTCCCGAAGACTTCAACAAGCTGATGAGCGAAGACACGAAGGCTTAAGCCTCACAGTCCTCCCAGCAGATATATAGATAGAAGCCCCGTCGCAGATCCCTGCGGCGGGGCTTTTTGTATCGTATGATATGGAGAGATTGGTATTTAATAAGAAGTTTCCTACCTTTACTGCAAAGAAAGACAAGGAGAGACACACCGACACACCTCAGCGATCCTCTCCAACCAACGCATTACCCTCACCGACGTACCTCCTCCCTATGGCTGAGCGATAGTCTTAGACACATGCCCTGAGTACCTCTTCATTCAAGAGAGTAGGCACTCCGAGTAGACCTGCACAGCCGTACCATCCTCCCTCAGACCCTCCCTTCCCGCTGCGAACACCAACCTACACGAGTAGGGGAGAGCCTTTAGCACACACCTTGATGTGTATCTCATCACCCTCCAGCAGGGGTCGGATGAGGTCCACTCTACCCGTCGTCAGATCCTATCCGTTTCACCTTAGTTACCCAAAGACGCAAATGAAGAAGAGTTTACTCTTACTCCTATTCCTAACTCTTTCGATAGGAGTAGCATGGGCTCAAAAGAAGCAGATCACCGTCAAGGGGATCGTCCTCTCTGTGGAGGACAAAGAGCCCATCGTCCCGGCCTCAGTCCAGTCTGTAGACTATCCCAACATCGGTACGCTGACCGACCCGAAGGGACGCTTCACCCTTCACCTCCCCGAGGGAGCTCGCACGCTACGTGTGTCGAGCGTCGGCTACGCCAGTAAGGTCGTCGCCATCACGGGCAAAGAACTTCGCATCCTCCTGGACAACGATGAGCAGTCCATCGACAAGGTCGTCATCGTAGCCTATGGTACGCAGAAGAAGCAGAGCCTCGTCGGGGCACAAGCCTCGATCAGTGGCAAGCAGCTTGCAGCCCGACCTATCTCTAATGCCTCGAACGCACTTGCCGGTGCTGCTGCAGGGGTACAGGTCACGACCTCATCGGGTCAGCCTGGCTCCGAAGCAGATATCCGTATCCGTGGCTTCGGATCGGTCAATGCCTCCTCGGCTCCTCTGTACGTCGTCGATGGCGCTGTCTATACGGGGCGTATCTCTGATATCGCTCAGCAGGATATCGCTGATATCTCTGTGCTGAAGGACGCTGCCGCCACCGCCCTCTACGGCTCCAGCGCAGGTAATGGGGTCATCCTCATCACCACGAAGCGGAATGCTGGGCAGGCTGGTCAGCCTCACTTTACCTTCTCTACGAGCCAAGGCTTCTCCGTCCGTGGGCTCCCTGAGTACGATAAGATCGGTACCATGGATCACTACAAGGTGCGCTGGCAGCAGTGGTACAATACGCTCCGCTATGACGAGCGCAATAAGAATAAGACTGATGAAGAGCTCGGTACGATCGCAGCCCTCCAGACTTATCAAGCGCTCAAGTACAATCCCTATAGTGGTATCGACTCCTACTATCGTAAGGACGCCAATGGGGTCTATCAGCTCTCTAAGGGTGGCCCTGCTAAGGGGGCTTATCCTGGTATCCTCCTTCCTACCGGTGAGCTGAACCCCGAGATCAATGGCCTCCTCTATGGCGATGACCTCGACTGGTACAATGCCTTCTACCGCACGGGCCATCGTGGTGAGTACACGCTCAGCGGAGGTCTCCGTACCGATAAGCTCCAGTCGTACCTCTCGCTGAACTACCTCAACGAGCGTGGATTCATGATCGAGTCAGGCTACAAGCGCTACAACCTCCGTGCTAACCTCTCGTATGATATCCGCCCCTGGCTGACGCTCGGTACGAACATTGGGCTGACGCACACACGCTCCGAAGGTCCTCGCTCGCTCGGTGGTACTTCTGCTAATGGTGCACACTTTTCTCAGACGGTCGCTCCTATCTATCCTATCCATGTCCATGACCCGCTGACGGGAGCATACGTCCTCGATGACCGCGGGAATAGGATCTATGACCACAGCGTCACCCGCCCCTATCGTAAGAACTACAATACGATCGAGCTGGCTTACCTCGACCACAATGAGTCGCTGCGCGATGCCTTGATGGGTCGTGCACATCTCGATATTAAGCCTATTGATGGGCTTAAGCTCTCGCTTCAGGTAGCCTACGACCAAACGAATAGCCGCTCTAAGCTCCGCTACAACAACAAGACGGGGGATAATCCTCAGGGCTTGCTGGAAATGAGTGTAGGTCGTGGTACGACACTGACCTTCACACAGCTCGCTAACTACACGAAGAAGCTGGGTAAGGATCATGAGTTCGAAGGGCTCATCGCCCATGAGAGCTATGATCTCGAGAACTTCGGTATGT
Source organism: Porphyromonas bobii (assembly GCF_943169685.1). Taxonomy (NCBI): domain Bacteria; kingdom Pseudomonadati; phylum Bacteroidota; class Bacteroidia; order Bacteroidales; family Porphyromonadaceae; genus Porphyromonas; species Porphyromonas bobii. Next base: position 145,386 of record NZ_CALPBU010000003.1, on the reverse strand, counting down.
CGGGATCGAAGGAGTTCTTGAAGTTCATCGTCATCGATGAGCTCTCCAACTATACCAAAGTACGCTCGGTCAACTCCAGCACCGATGTCTATCGCAAGGAAAGTTACTTCGGTCGCTTCAACTACAACTACAGCGACCGCTACAACCTCTCGCTGGCCTACCGCCGAGATGCCTCTAGCCGCTTTCACAAGAACAGCCGTTGGGGGAACTTCTGGGCTGTCGGTGCTGGGTGGAATATCAACTCCGAGAAGTTCATGAAGAACGTCTCTTGGGTCAACCGACTCAAGCTCCGTGGCTCCTATGGGCAGACGGGGAATGACGGTCTATCTGGCTACTATCCCTATCAGACGACCTACAGCTCCAGCAATAACCTCGATGAACCTGGTCTGCGTGTAGCACATGTCGGGAATACCGACCTGACGTGGGAAACCCAGATTACCTCTGACGTAGCTCTTGAATTCGGCCTCTTTGACCGAATTGATGGTACGATCGAAGTCTTCAACAAGGAGTCGAAGGACCTGCTCTTCGAGTATGAGCTCGCTACCTCGACGGGGGTCGGCAGCATCGACCGTAATATCGGTAAGATCCGCAACTATGGTCTCGAGCTCGAGCTCGGTGCTAAGATCCTGCGTATCGGCGACTTCTCTTGGAGCCTGCGTGCTAACGCTACGTGGCTGCGGAATAAGATCGTCAAGCTCCCTGATCTCAATCGTGAAGAAGGGATCATCGTCGGGACGAAGAAGTATATGGAGGGTCACAGCCTCTACGATTACTTCGTCTACGAATACCTCGGGGTAGACCCTGCTGATGGTAAGGCTATGTATCGCCTCGACCGGGAGAAGAACCCCGATGAACCCGGCCTCGAAGCTACGGGCGAGCGCGCTACCTACACGAAGAATGGGGAAAAGGCTCGCAAGCACTATGCGGGCTCATCTATCCCTGATGTCTATGGTGGCTTCTCCACGAACTTCCGCTACAAGGATATCGGCCTCAACTTCGTCTTTGCCTATCAGATCGGTGGTAAGTCTTACGATGGCCTCTATCAGAGCATGATGTCACGTGACCTCACTTCGGGGACAGCTATGCACCCTGATCTCTATCGTGCTTGGCGCAAGCCTGGGCAGGTCACTGACGTCCCTCGCCTCGATGCTGACCCACAGAACTTCTCGACGATGACCTCTGACCGCTGGCTCATCTCTTCGACTGCCCTTGCACTGAAGAGCATCTCGATGACCTACGACCTCCCCAAGCACTTTGCTAAGAAGCTCGGGGTCGATGGTGTTGGCCTCACCTTCGCAGCTGAGAACCTCTTTATCCTCTCCAAGCGCAGAGGGCTCAACCCCTTCAGCGGCTACACTGGTGTCCATGGTACTGTCGGCTATGCTGCCGCCCGCACCTTCACTACGACTCTCAATGTCACCTTCTAATCTTTGCCTACGATCATGAAGAGATTGCATAAATACCTTGCCATAGCTGCAGGCGTGACCTTGCTCACGCTCCCAGCTTGTAAGAAGGACTTCCTCGAAACTTCCCCTACCTCCTCACTGGGGGACAAGCAAGCTGAAGGGACCCAAGAAGGGCTCTTGGGGATCGTCAATGGGCTGCATAGTATGATGTACACCTATGGCTTTGGTCAGTCCTTCGGTGCTGGAGCATCTTCGCTCAACCTGCGCCTTGACCTGATGAGCGATGATGTCATCAATACGCAGCCAGCTTTCCTCAATGAGTACACCTATCTGGGGGCGCACAATGAGCGTGGGGATGGAGTCATCAACTATCTGGCTTGGGACTTCTACTATACCCTCATCCAGCACACGAATATCGCTATCCGAGGCTTCAAGAAAACCCTGACCGAAGAGGAGCGTAAGGATAAGAAGATCCGCTACTCCGCTGGGGAAGCCTACGCCTTCCGCGCCTATGCTTATCATCAGCTCGTCCAGCTCTATGCTAAGCGCTACAATGCCTCGACGGCAGCCAGTGATCCAGGGGTCGTCATGCGTACTGATGAAGCGACTAACGCTCAGCTCTACGAAAAGGCTCGCCGTGGTACGGTCGCCGAAGCCTATGAGCTCATCGAGTCGGACCTGAAGATGGCTATGGAGACGCTCAAGGATCTGGATCAAAATAATTCGCGCAACCACCTGCGCTACTCGACGGTCTGTGGTATAGCCGCTCGCGTGGCTCTCTGTAAGTCCGACTGGGCTGCAGCAGAGACCTATGCTAAGGAGGCTATCGCAAACGCTAACTCTAAGCTCCAGGTGGGTGAAGAGCTCCTCGATGGCTTCAACGACTACACCGCCAACGAGTGGATGTGGGGCTACCGCTATGCTGAGACACAGAACCAAGGCTACGGTACTTTCCTCGCCACGTACTCGACGAACTTCGATAACGGCTGGCAGGACCATTTCCGCTTCGCTGTGAATCGAAATATCTTCGACCAGCTGGGGACGAATGACGTGCGCCGCAAGTGGTGGTACTGCTATGACCTGGATCAGAATATCCCCGAGGATGTCGATGCCGGCTACCTCCCTCTGATCAGTGGGACACCAGGCTTCGAGATCACGGGACAGTGTATGAAGTACCGCGTGCAGAACCACGCTTCCAGTAAGGGGGATGTCCTCATCATGCGCCTTGGCGAGATGTACTACATCCAGGCTGAGGCTGAAGCTCGCCAGGGGAAGGATGCCGCTGCTCAGACGACGCTCTACACGGTAGTGAAGACGCGCGATGCTGACTTCGTACAGCCCACGGAGACGGGGGATGCCCTGATCGAGAAGATCTTCCTGCACAAGCGCCTGGATCTCCTCTTCGAGGGGGTACGCTTCTTCGATATGAAGCGCCTGGGTATCGTGCCCAATCGCCTTGCAGCGAAGAACTTCCAGATCATTAAGGACTTCGCTGGTCCTGGTGGTGGTGAGACGAAGTACCAGGAGGCTATCGCGAAGAACCAAAATGCATCCTTCGAGACAATGCCTAAGACGCCCGACGATAAGAACTGGCAGTTCAAGATCCCTTACTCAGAGATTAAGGTCAATCCTCTCTGTCAGCAGAATCCTTAGGGCTCTCCGCACTGACTAAACGAATTAGCCCCTACGACTCACTGCGAGTCGTAGGGGCTAATTCGTATCTAAGGGGTATGGAGCTGAGGCTACCAGCCACCGGTGGCACCACCACCACCTGAGGAGCCTCCACCGAAGCTGCCTCCGCCAAATCCGCCGCCGAAGCCTCCGCCACCCCAGCCGCCTCGATTGCGACCTGAGTTGAGTAGAGCGCCGAGGAGCATGCCTCTCAGGAGCTCGTCATTATCCGACTGACGGCGGTGGTCGCTATGCGAATCGTGCCCACAGTTGCGACAGCGGTAGTGTCGGCGCTCATAGCGCCCTCCATCGATAAGCTCTGTTCGCTCGAGGGCTACCGTACGGGCTCCACAGTGCTCGCAGCGTGTCCATGCGTCACTGATGTCACGCCCAGCGGTCTCCGCATAGTGACAGTGGCTACACTGATAGACCGAGTAGAGGCGTGAGCCGATCTCCATCTCCTTCTGCTCGGCAGGCGTCAGATAGCGCCAGCCCTCAGCCGAAGCAAGGGGTGCCATCTTATCCTGTCTACACTGCGGGCAGGAGCTGGCGAGGTGTCGTATTTCGTTCAGTACCCGACGTGCATAGAAGTGATAGAGTAGCCCTACGGGCAGACAGATGATGTAGAGTAGGATGGGGTGGGTCTTAGCTCGGGCTTCGATCAGAGGAAGGCGCTCTCTAGCTAAGCGCGGTGTGCAGCTACGGAGCTTCTCCTCATAGAGGCTGGAGAAGGCACTATATCCAGCAGAGAATACCAAGACGCCATAGAGGAGCCACAGCATGAAGGTGAAGGACTCCCCTTCGCCACGTGCCGTCCTGCGGTCGGAGGTGTACTCCTCTCCTTGGAGTACCTTACCTACGGCTACTACACCATTATATATAGCTCCGTCGTAGTCCCCTTCGCGCATCAGCGGGATGATGTACTGTCGCTGGATACGGCTGGCACGGACGTCGGTCAATATCCCCTCCATCCCATAGCCCGTCTCGAAGCGGACCTTACGCTGGTCCATGACGACCAGCAGTAGGAGCCCGTCATTGCGGGTCTTCGAGCCCAAGCCCCATAGCCTAAAGAGGTCCGTGGAGAAGCTCTCGATATCTCGCTCCCCGATACTCGGAAGTATGACCGTGGCGAACTCTACACCCGTCGTGCGACGGATCTCGTAGAGTGCTGCATCGATGCGCTCTCGCCCCTCAGCAGTGATGTAGCCCTCGGGGTCGGAGAGCAGACGGGTGCTGTCGGTCGTGAAGACATTCGGTACGAGCTCGGGCGTATAGACCTTCCCCTCGGCCCAAAGACCGAGTGGGAAGAGGCTAATGAGAGCGAGCAGGAGGAGATGTCGGAGCGCTCTATCCATCCTGTAGCGCATAGTCGTTTAGTGGGGAATTACTTCTCCGTAGAGAAGTCGACGGTGGGTGCTACTTCGCTACCAGCCTGAGCCGTGAAGTAGGGGCGCTCAGGGAAGCCTGCGAGCCCAGCGACGATGACCGTGGGGAACTTGTTGCGGTGCGTGTTGTACTCCTGAGCAGCGTCATTGAAGTCGCGGCGAGCCGTAGCGATACGGTTTTCCGTCCCTTCGAGCTGTGAGGAGAGGTCACGGAACTGCTCGTTAGCCTTCAGATCGGGGTACTTCTCTACGACGACCATCAGACGAGAGAGGGCAGAGGAGAGAGCATCCTGATTCTGCTGGAAGCGCTTCAGTGCAGCTTCGTCCATATCGTTGGCATTGATCGTCGTCGAGGTAGCCTTGCTGCGGGCATTGATGACGCCTTCGAGGGTCTCACGTTCGTGAGAAGTATAGCCCTTGACGACATTCACCAGATTGGGGATGAGGTCGCTACGACGCTGGTACTGGTTCTCTACCTGGCTCCACTTGTTCTTGACATTCTGGTCAATAGTGACGAGGCCGTTGTACTTAGAGATCCCCCAGATGGCAAGGAGGACGATGACAGCTACTGCGATAGCCCACTTAGGGAATTTCATTGTTTGCTTACTGTTTTAGGCCGTCTCAAGGGAGTGTATCCCGACAAGACGACGGAGGTTAGTGAATACTTACTTCTTGATGTACGATGTACAAAGACTGTGCCAAGGTACACAAATTGTCGGACTTACTTGCGTTGCAGCCCTTTCTCTACTGGAGTCAGATAGAGGGCTATGGGCATGGTAGGTATAGCCTTCTATGGAGGGTAATGGCTCCCAGCTATAGTCTGCTCCTTCGCATGTCATAGGTGGGGGCGTATGAACCTATATTGGTCAGCGGGCGAACTTATGTAGGTCATCGTCGTGACCAATATAGGTCGTCATGCCAACCTATATAGGTTCGCCCGCTGACCTCTATTAGTTTGTTGCTCGGTGTAGGGATAAAAGTTGCGGACGAGTGGCAGATAAGTTTGGGCTATGTACGTGGCTCTAATATCTACGTACGTGGATATTTGGATTGACGTGCCTGGTCTTTAAGACTACGTACATAGATAGAAGAAAACCACTACATGAAGGCGCTTTTTTCTTCACGAGAAGGACACTTTTTCCTCCACAGGATAAGAGGAATACTCGCGATAAGGAGAAGGGCTTGCTCGGTCACTTCGGAGAAGGCATATCGGGTAGCTGGGCGTGAGATACCTTAGCACACTAAGTAGGGGACAGGACTCTCGGTCACAGCCTCAATATAGGTCGATATCCCTACCTTACTTCACTTCTGTATGCGGTATAGAGATACGCCTCTCGCTGCAGACCTGCGAGAGTCTTGCAGCGGGAGGCGTATGAAGTGAAGGGGAGGGTATCGGGGAGGGAGCTTAGCTCTGCGCAGTCTCTAAGAGTGCCTTAGCTGCGGCACGGGTGACATCGGTGAGCTTGCTGCCGCTCTGCATACGGGCGATCTCGTCGATGCGCTCCTCTGCAGTGAGGTGACGGATGTAGCTGCGGGTGCTTGCCTCGCCGTGCTCCTTGTAGATGTAGAAGTGGTCTTCGCCCGCTGCGGCTATCTGAGGAAGGTGCGTCACCGCGAGGACCTGCATGCTCTCGCCCATGCGGCGAAGGATCGTGGCGATGCGTTCGGCAGTCTCGCCCGAGACGCCCGTATCGATCTCATCGAAGATGATCGTGGGGAGGCTACGGCGGTCAGCGATGAGTGCCTTGATAGCGAGCATGAGGCGGGAGATTTCCCCACCCGAAGCGATCTCTGCTACGGGCTCGGGCTCGATCTCCTTATTTGCGGAGAAGAGGAAGGTGACGTGATCCAGCCCGTGAAGGGTGGGAGCATCTAAGATATCCTGACGGATGACGAAGCGTACATGAGGCATGCCCAGCTCGTGGAGCGTGGTGATGAGGGCGCCTTCGATAGTGCGAGCGGCCTTGGTGCGGGTCTTGCTGAGGGCTTTCCCAAGGCGGAGAACCTCGGCTTCGCGCTTCTTGAGGGCTTCGGAGAAGGCGGTGAGGTGCTCGTCGGAGGAGTTGATTTGCTCAAGACGGCTGGAGAGGTCATCACGCAGGGCGATCAGTTCGTCGCAGCTCGCGAGGCTGTGCTTGTGCAGGAGCCCACGGATGAGGTCCAGGCGAGCCTCGACCTTAGCCAGACGCTTCGGACTGAAGGTCACTTCCTCCGCCTCGTCGCTCATCGAGCTCGCCAGGTCCTGGAGCTCGATACGTGCGCTCTCCAGACGCTCGCACCACTCCGCGGCGGGCGTGTGGTAGCGGCGGATGCTCTCGACGGAGCGTAGGGCATGATAGAGGGCGGGTAGGGCGCCGTGCTCGTCATCCTCGAGGGCAGAGGCGGCGCTACTGAGCTCCTCACGGATCTCTTGGGCATGGGAGAGTTGACGCTCTTCCTCTTCGAGCGATTCGAGTTCGCCCGACTCCACTTCTGCTTCCTCCAGCTGGTCGTATTGGAACTGTAGGTAGTCCTGCTCGCGTCTCAGCTCTTCGGCCTCCTGACATGCCTCTTCGTAGGCACGCTGCTCACTGCGGAAGGAGCGGAAGGCTGCCTGATATTCGCTGAGTAAGGGTAGCTCTCCGCTGTACAGATCGAGGACGGAGAGCTGGAAGCCTGCGTCGCCGAGGAGGAGGTTCTTGTGCTGCGAATGGATGTCTATGAGGTATTCGCTCAGACGCTTCAGAAGCTGGAGCGAGGCGGGGGTGTCGTTGACGAAGGCGCGGCTCTTGCCCTTGGCCGTGATCTCACGGCGCACGATGCACTCTTCCTCGTCACTATCGATGTCTTCCTCTTCGAGCATGGCCCCTACGGCTGCGTCAAGGTGGGTGAAGCGGGCTTCGATGACGCAGCGCTCAGCCCCAGGACGGATCGTGGAGCTATCGGCACGCTGCCCCATCAGGAGGGCGATCGCACCGAGGAGGATACTCTTACCAGCACCCGTCTCCCCCGTGATGACGGAGAAGTGCGGGGTGAACTGGATGGTGAGCTCATCGATGAGCACGAAGTTCCGAATGCTGAGACTCTGAAGCATAACTGAGAGAAGCGGGGATTAGCGGAGGGCCTGTAGCTGGTCTCCCGCAGTGGGGAAGAGCTGGCGAAGGCGCTCAGAGAGAAGAAGGCGCTCGCTCTGGGGGGCGGAGCGGAAGAGCTGGATAAGCTCGGGGAGCTTGGTCTGCTCGAGGTCGGAGAGTGCGACCGAGCGGGAGCGGATCTTGCGGAGCTCCACAAGCTCCTTGGTGACCTCGAGAAGGACCTCACGGGCCTCCTCAGGGCTGGAGGAGAGGCGGTCTAAGCCCTCGCGGTGGTAGCGGTACCAGCACTGGCGGTAGCGCTCATCTTCCTGCGAGGTCAGGTACTCCAAGCGTCGTGCACGTGACAGACCACGCTCGGTACTGCTCCAGCCCTTCCAGTCGGGGTGACTCATAGCTGAGGCCACGAGGGCGCTCAGACGAGGCTGGAGGCGACTGCCTCCGAGGGGAGAGAAGCTATCGAGGTCGCTCGCGATGACGTACAGCGCATAGAAGGAGCAGAGCGCCACCAGCGGGTGCTCGGGCTCCATCTCCTGATAGGTGAGTGGGTCGCCTGGTAGGTAGGTGAAGGTGATGCTTGGATCGCGCAGGAGGAGTGTCGGGCTCATATAGTCCGTGCCGTAGATGGGGCGACGGGCGGAGATGACCAGCTCGCCCTTGTATTCACCAGCTTCGCTGCGCTCGTGCAGGGTGAAGATGAAGGAGACTTCGATACGCTCGCCCTCCTTGTAGGCAAGGTCCGTCCAGCGTGTGCGACCGAGGAGGTCGGTGAGCTGGCGACGCAGACCCTCGTAGTGTATCTGCCCCTCACTCCCCAGCGCCTCTGTCCGTAGCTCTACCGTCGCCCGCAGCTCCTGCGCTCGTAGTGGCAGAAGCCCCAGCGTGAGGACGAGTAGGACGAGGTGGAGTAGACGCATCAGGCTTGACTTGATGGGCAGATGAAGGAAGGGAGAACTATTCGCCGAGGCGCTTGATGATGAAGCTCGCGATGTCGTGCGCTACAGCATCCTTGCTCTTCAGCTCATAGGCTTCGATGGAGCCCTCACGGTCGAAGATCGTGACCTTATTCGTCTCATGGGCGAAGCCAGCACCAGCATCTTGCAGGCTGTTCAGCACGATAGCATCGAAGTGCTTGGCGTGCATCTTACGCTTGGCCTCCTCGACACCGGCATTGCTCTCGAGGGCGAAGCCGACGAAGAACTGCTCGGGGCGCTTGCGGGCGCCGAGTGTAGCGGCGATGTCGGGATTGCGGACGAGCTCAAGCTCCATCTCCGCCTGTCCCTCACGCTTGATCTTCTCGGTATAGTGATAGCGTGGGCGGTAGTCGGCGACGGCAGCCGAGAAGATGGCGATGTCAGCCTCCTCGATGACCTCCTCCGTAGCCTGTAGCATCTCTTCGGCTGTCGTCACATGGGTAGTGCGGACAGCTTCGGAGGGCTTGAGTGACGAAGGGCCGAGGATGAGGTCCACCTCTGCTCCACGGCGTGCGAACTCCTCCGCCAGGGCGATGCCCATACGGCCCGTAGAGTGATTGCCGATGAAGCGCACGGGATCGATAGGCTCGTGCGTCGGCCCAGCCGTGATGACTACGCGACGCCCCTCATAGTCGAGAGTAGAGGAGAAGAAGTCTTCAAGCGCAGCGACGATACCTTCGGGCTCTTCCATGCGCCCCTTACCGATCAAGTGGCTGGCAAGCTCGCCTGACTGAGGCTCGATGATGAAGTTGCCACGCTGGCTCAGTAGGTCAAGGTTGTCCGTCGTCGAGGGGTGGGCGAACATATCCAGGTCCATTGCTGGGGCAACGAAGACGGGTGCCTTCATCGAGAGGTAGGTCGTCAGGAGCATGTTGTCCGCTACGCCGTGCGCCATCTTCCCGATGGTGGCGGCGGTAGCGGGTGCGATGACCATAGCATCTGCCCACAGACCGATGTCGACGTGGCTATTCCACGTGCCGTCACGTCCGCTGAAGAACTCGCTGATGACGGGGCGTGAGCTCAGTGCCGAGAGCGTGATGGGCGTGATGAACTCCTTCCCCGCAGGGGTGATGACGATCTGTACCTCCGCCCCCTTGCGCACGAGAAGACGCGTCAAGACGGCGGCCTTGTATGCCGCGATACTCCCCGAGATACCGAGGACGATGTGCTTACCGCTGAGGATGCCCATTATAGCTTACGTGTCTCTTGGTAGAGGCGGGAGAACCAGCGCTTCGTCTCGAGCGGGAACTGTGCGCCCATAACCCAGTTGTAGTACCCAGAGTCCTTGCGGAAGACCTCCGTGACGGGGACACCCTTGTACTTACCGAAGTTGATGACGATCTCGTCCTTGTCGTTGTACGCCAGGCTCCCAGCGAAGTCCACACGACGCCCGTGGGTAGAGAATTCTGCCAGCGCGGGGATATCGTTTTTGAGGTCATCGGGATAGCGGTCGAGCTGGGCTTCGAGGACTTCGAAGGTGGCCAGCGTGTCCGCCTCAGCCGAGTGGGCATTCTCCAGCGTCTTGTCGCAGTAGAACTTGTAGGCAGCCTCGAGCGTGCGACGCTCCATCTTGTGGAAGATCGTCTGCACGTCGACGAAGTGGCGGTCATCGAAGTCCACAGCGACGCCCGCACGGAGGAATTCCTCGACGAGCATCGGTACGTCAAAGCGGTTGGAGTTGAAGCCCGCGATATCACAGCCCTCCAGCCAAGCGTAGAGGCTGCGTGCTACCTGTGCGAAGGTGGGGCAGTCAGCGACATCGGCATCCGTGATGCCATGCACGGCAGATGCCTCTGCGGGGATGGGCATCTCGGGATTGATGCGTCGGGTCTTGGTCTCGCGCTCGCCGTCGGGGCTGATCTTCAGGATCGAGATCTCGACGATGCGGTCACGAGTGATCTGTACGCCCGTCGTCTCCAGGTCAAAGAAGACGATCGGGCGCTGTAGATTAAGCTTCATGTATGCAATAGGTGTAGTGCTCCTCGGCTACTATTCGCCTAAGAGCTTCATGGGGATGATTAGGGCGGTGATGTCGATACCTTCGTCGCTGGTGAGCGGGGTGATGACACCGGCACGCGTCTGGTCGTTGAGGCTGAACTGGATCTGCTCGCTCGCTACGTTCTGCAGGAGGCGCTGCAGGTAGCTGAAGTCAAAGCCGATGCGCAGGCGCGTACCAGCCTGCTGACCAGAGCAGGAGATCGTCTCCTCAGCTGCGATCGAGAGGTCAAGGTCCTGACCAGTGATGCGGATCGAGTCATCGGCGAAGTCGAGGATCACGAGGCTGCTGGCACGGTTCGAGAAGAGCGAGACGCGCTTCGAAGCGAAGAAGAGCTGATCCTTGTCGACGATGATATTGTGTACCGAGCTGGTGGGGATGACGGAGTTGTAGTTGGGGAACTTCCCTTCGAGGAGACGTGCCGTGAGCGAGCCGCTGGGCATAGAGAAGCTGGCATTGCGCCCGTCGAAGCTGATGGTCACCTCGCCTGCTTCCTTCGCGAGGATCCCGCGGGTCAGGAGCTGTGCGATACGAGCGGGGAGGCAGAAGGATGCCGTCTCACCGCACTTGATGTTGGAGTCGGTGTAGCGCACGAGGATACGGCCGTCGGAGGCTACCGTGATGAGCTTCTCAGGGAAGAAGTCGAGATAGACCCCCGTCATGATGGGGCGCGTGTCGTCATCGCTGGCAGCGTAGAGGGTGCGCTCGAGGCCCTTCAGTAGGCTCTGAGCGGGCATGACGATGGTGCGAGCTTCGTCAAGCTCGATACCCTGAGGATAGATGTCCGCAGAGGTAGAGAGGAAGCTGTAGTGCCCGTTGCTATAGGTGATGGTAGCCTTCCCGCCTTCGCTATCGACGTCGATCTCGATAGGCTGGTCGGAGAGCTCCTTGATAGCGTCGAGGATGATGTTGCTTCGTACGGCGAAGGAGCCATCTTCCCCGAGGTTGTTGACTTCGAGAGCGCAGGTCAGGCGGTTGCTCTGGTCTGCGGCGGTGAGGGTAAGTATGTTGCCCTGAAGCTCGAAGAGGATGTTTTCGAGTACGGGGACTGCTGCTACACTTTTCTGATTGATGACCTTGGCTACAGCCTGGAGCTGCAGGAGTAGGTCGTTGCTGGTGACAGTAAATTTCATGCTGTGCGAATGTAATTTTTGTAGTATACAAATATACGGAATTCCCGCTGGATCAGCGCTATGCTACGGGAGGAGCGCCGTCTGCTATGCCCCCTCCTTGAGCCTCCGTGCGAAGGAGCTTCCTTCTACTGCCTTATGATACCACTGCCGCACCATAGCGATGCATCAAGTTTTCGCCCTATTTGTACTCAGCAATGCGCCAAAGAAAAGTCGTCCGAGTAGCTCCTATTCTTTCATTCTCAAGGGAATGTTTCCCCGAAGCTCTACGGCTATTCTTTGGTCTACGTGCCTGGTCTTTAAATCTACGTGCGTAGATCTTATGATCCTCCTGCGTGGTCTTTATGACTACGTACGTAGACGAAGGTTTTTCACTACGGCTTCACTGCTTTCCCTGAGCTGAAATGCGGGTTTCTTCGAGGTGAGTTGGAGCTTTTCTTCAAGAGAAATGATGCGCCAAGTGGTATGGCGAAGTACCTGTAAACGAACGCTCCCCAATAGCGTCCTTATCGAAGGATCCGCTATTGGGGAGTCGTATATGCATGGAGCTATACTCGGAGATGGAGATAGTATCTTGCTTCGTAGTACACCCTTGGATGGAGCAAATTAAGGGTGATTTTCTCCCAGTTTTTGAAGCCTTATTGCAGCCGCGTTCCTTCCTCCTTCAGCCGCTTTTCGGTACCATTCCACGGCTTTGGACGTATCCTTCGTTAGCCCTCCCATGCCGTATTCATAGCTGGCACCGAGGTTGTACATCGCTTCTGCATCTCCCGCCTCTGCAGCTTTTTGATACCATTCCACGGCTTTCACTTTATCCCAGGTTAGCCCCGCTAGGCCGTAGTCATAGAGGTATCCGAGGCTGCGCATCGCTGTTGCATTTCCCGCCTCAGCAGCTTTTTGATACCATTCCACGGCTTTGCTTTCATCCTTCGTTAGTCCTCCTTCGCCGTCGCGATAGCAGCGGCCGAGGGCGCACATCGCGTCTGCATCTCCCGCCTCCGCAGCTTTTTGATACCATTCCACGGCTTTAGCTTCATCCCTCGTTATCCACCCGAAGTTATAGCAGACTCCGAGTTTATACATCCCTTTCGGGTCTCCCATCTCTGCTGCCCTACGATACATCAAGATAGGAGCGAGGAGCTGAAAGTTGCGCGCTTCAAGATAATAGGTTGTGTTATGAAGAGATTTTAGATAGGTGTGATAGGAGTCGATGAAGTCTAAGCTCAGTACCAAGTGGTTGAGCTCTTTGAATACAGGGCTTGTGTAGGGATTTAGCTGATCTTGCTCTGAGAGAAGTAGGTACTCACTGGATGAATAGCGTACATAGAGTGTCTCGTCAAGTGCAATAGCACGTAGCGAGAGCAGGATGAGCGATAGGCTATAGTCATCTATATGTTCGTCGAAGGGCAGGGTGCTTCGTAGGGGATGTCGGTAGTGAGGGCTACCTTGCTCCAAGGGCTTTCGTCCGGATAGAGCTGGGACGTACATCCCATCGTAGTCAAGCAGGACGAGTGATCCGTCCCTGCGTACACAGATGTTGTCGGGCTTCAGGTCTCCGTGTGCGAAGGGCTGTGTGACCAGCCAGCGAGCCAGTAGTGAGAAGCGGTAGGCTAAAAGATCCTTCTCGTAGATCTTATTGATAATCGTCTTGAGGTATTGATCCAAAGGAATGCCATCGACCCAGTCCATGAGGAGCACGGGGTACTCCTCGCCTTCAGTATTTGGTACATCTACGAAGAGCTCGCTCTCGAGGTATCTGAACTTCACGAGGTAGGTCGACTGGACGTACTGGAGCTCCTCTGCAATCATCTGATAGCGCTCACTTCGCTCCTCCTGGTCACGGAGGAAGCACTTGAGGGCGTGGTACTCACCCGTAGGGGCCTGCATCTTGAAGACTACGGCGAAGTTGCCACTGCTCATGATGGGATGCCCTTGGTCGTCATAGACCAAGCGCAGATCTTTTAGCTCGCTGAGGCTGTCTTCGGCATCGCGCAGCGCCTCGATGTAATCACTTATAGAGGGATAGTTCATAGTGGGTTAGCATTTAGACCAGACGATAGAGTAGTCATCGGGGGCGAGTAGCCCCTGTCGCAGTAAGCTATCGATGTGCCGAGCGAAGTGTCGTGGAGTCGTGGCACAGGAGAGTAGGGGGCGCAGGACATCGCGCCACAGATGTATAGTGGGGAGCTCTAAGGCTCGACGCAGATAATTGGACTGTCGAAGACCCGTAGCCAATAATTGGGTGATCTCCTCCTGGTGTGTCTGGCGATCCGTCAATAGGTGCATCATCACGATGTATTGAGCCAGCGCATCACTTGTGACGAATACGCAATCACCAGGCTCGACTGCAAAGTAGCCCGAGCGGAAGCCCTCGGGGCGAAGCTCATCCTTGCAGTTGATGAGGTAGGGAGGGAGTGAAAAATCCCTTAGTGCTCCGAAGCTATGGCTGAGCGTGCCCCGGCGACGACTGTAATGGAAGGCTACACTATCTCCGTAGGCAACCCAGTAGTAGCTCCGTGGAGAGACCCGCCACAGGGCAGCCAAGGTGGAGAAGGAGCCTTCGTCGTAGAACTTATTTAGATAGAAGCTCCCACTCTGCTGTGCTTGTCGCTCACAGGCGTTATAGAACTCCTCCCAGATGCCACTAAGCCAGCCATCCAAGGCTTCTGCGTTAGCAAATCCCGCCTCAGTGGGCAGATGCTCGATGAGATACTGAGCCCATAGGTCAGCATATAGGCCTCCTCCTCCAGCGCCATCAGCGACGGCGAGTAGTCGGCCAGGGATCAGACGTGAGGTGTCTTCGCATAGTGGATTGGGCTCCCTCTTGGGGAGTGTGATCGCTCGTCCTTTCATTGTCTTCACAGGTTGTTGGAGATATTCGTCGGTGTGCCGATCTCGATAGTCTTGATGAGTGTGGCCATATCGGCATTGACTACGAGTCCTCGCTTACGCTTGGTACTGGAGGCATCTGTACCCATCAGGAGACTGATACTTTGGTTGTAGCGCTCTGGGAGTAGGCTACTCAGGGCATAGAGTCTCTGCGCAAGTGGCTCTATGCCTGTCTGCTCCTCGGGGAAGCTCGTCGTCTGGAGGGTCGTGGGGCTGATGTGTATGTTGAAGAATAGGGTATTGCCATCCAGCGTCTCGATGCTCTTTAGCTCACCTGCTATCTGGAGCATCTCTTCGTGAGAGACCGCATTGTACTCACCATCTGTGATATTGATGACTGTCGGGGGATAGCATACCTTCCTGCTGTGATCAGCGCACCACTGCTCCAGTAGCCCCTGCGCATAGCGCACGGCCTTATCTAAGCGAGTCTGCTTGCCTTGATGCTTTGCCTCCAGCCACTGAGTACGCTGTACTTCCTTGATCTCGACCCCACGTCGTGTGCGCTTCTCTTCTCGCGCAGTAATGGTCTTGTAGGGGCTCTGTCGTAGCTCCTCGGGAGTGACGAAGTCGCGTCCCGCGAGCTTACCCTGCCAGGCTGACTGAGCTTCGTCGCCATAGCCAATGACGGCAATGTCGAAGTAGCGTCTCACTTCGCTGCCCTTGATACATCTATTCACCAGCTCTTCGATAGAGCGATTGACTATGCGGGCGACAGCCTCACTTAGGGTGAGACTCTCCCCATAGAGCAGGGTGCTTCGATTCATTGATATGGATTGGTCCACGAGGAAGATGAAGGCGGTAGGGGTATCTCTCGTGACCTGTGCCGTGTAGGGACTGCGGTGGGTGAGCTTAGTCTGCTTGGGGAGCTGTATCCCGAAGTTGCGGATATTGAGGATATACTCCAGTGGGATGAAGCCCTTGACCAGCACCTCTGCTTGGTAGAACTTTTGCTCCTCCTCAGGTAGGTTAAAGTGGTTAGGTGCTCGTACGCTATCGAAGTGTATCTGCTTGAAGTCGGTGATATCACTTCCTACCTGCGCCCCATTCTTCGTGGCATTGCGATCTGCATAGCAAGTCTCGGACCAGTAGATGACCTCTGGTGAGATCTCTAATAGGACGGGATTGTCGATGCGCCCCTCCTTCATCGCGACATATTTCATCGGATGCTCACGACATAGGCTGAGGCGAACAAAGTGCTGCAAACCATCTCGCATATCCAAGGAGCGCGAGGAGTCGCTGCTACCAGGCTTGGGGATTGTGATGTGGCGTGCTTCGCAGTCTGCCCAGGAGTAGAGTCCTCCTGCTTCGATGATGCTATCGAGATTCGCTCGATCGGTAAAGTGGTAGAGTTTTTCTATACGCTCGCGTTGAATAATCTGTTTGTACTCCTCGCTGTCTTTCTTGTAGCTCGGCATAGTAGTTACTAATGTCTAATAATCAGGGAAAAGGTCATCGAATAATGGTTCTTCGAGTTTGGGAAGAGGAGGCTGTGCTACAGCTTGCATATCCTCATATGGGTACAGCCCCTCAGCGTAGGCTTTGACGAGAGCTGCATGAGATAATGGCTTGGTCGCATTCTCGACATCGGCATTGGTGTCGTAGTCAAGAAGGACGATCGTCTTACCTGCTGCATGTGCCTGCCTTAGGCGGTGGATGATATCCATGCAATAGTGCTCCAGCATCCAGCGGTAGGTAGGGATGTAGATCTGCTTGCGTGCCTCGATATATCCTAATAGTTCAGGGGAATGTACGCCTGCTCGATGTCCGATGGGTTTGCCGTATTTCCGAGCTGTCCGCTTGATACCACGCATAGTGGCGTTTTGGAAGAGGTCAGTATCAATATCTGCATGCTCAAAGACCTTGAGCCCCTGCCATATGGATTCTACACAGGTCGCTGTGTAACCTGGACTCATCGGGACGGGGATACCTCCATGCGGATAGAAGGGACTGAGATGGAGTAGACGACCGGTCGACTTGCTCGTCACATCGGCAAAGATGGCTGTGGGGTATTTCTTCTGTAGAGTCTGTAGCTTCTTACGCTTACTCTCTATGACTATCATGTATGCTCTTTGGGGTTGATATTACCGTATCTATACTAATGAAGGGAGCTAATATCGTAGTGAATGAACTACGGATTAGCTCCCTAAATCTATTACAAATATCTAAAACCTTCGCCTTCCCTCTTATATGAGGTAGGGTTGTGCTCCCTCTCTTCTATGAGGATTGACCTGGTGACGAGAGGGGTGTGGCGCTCAGAGGTCTTGCTTGATGTCTTCCAGCTCGACGAGCTTGTTCATGATCGCATAGATCGTCAGACCACTGGGGCTGTGGATCTGGAGCTTCTTCGAGATGTTGCGTCGGTGGGTGATGACGGTGTGGGTCGAGAGATAGAGTTGCCCCGCGATCTCCTTGTTCGTCATGCCCTTGACGACGCAGATGATGATCTCGCGTTCGCGCGGTGTGAGGGTCTGTGAGTCCGAGGCGAGGGGCGCTGCTGAAGGCTCGCTCTGCAGAAGCTGATCAATGGTGTCGGAGATCTGCGTAGGGGAGTCGGCGAGGTGAATCGCAGCGTCGAACTCCTTGAGGATGCCCGCATCATAGAGCCCGTAGCACAGTGCGATGAGCTTCGTGTGCTCAGGGAGATGAGGGAGGCAAGCCCGTGGGGTGGGACCCGTCAGGAGGGGATTGATGATGAAGATATCCGCAGAGATGACCGAGGCGATGTCTTGCCACTCGCGACGGTTGTCATCGAGGAGGTAGATGATCTGGGCTTTATAGTGGAGGAGCTTGCGCAGCTGAGCCTCCAGCCCCGATCGGACGATGGAGGACGGCTCTGCGACAGCTATCTTGATAGGCGTGACCATGGGATATATCAGCTTGGGTGGGGTAGAGTAGAGCGGGTCCTTGGTCTATAGTGATGCCCGCTGTGGGGAGTGCGAGTAGGCGGTGTGACCTTAGGCCTGCTGGCTCTCCAGATATTCGATGAAGGGAGTGAAGATCGTGTCCTCGATATAGTTGTGCCCAGCGAGGTCGACTTCGACGGCGAAGATATCGTTGAGCACGGCGGTCATCTCGTAGCCCGTCGGAGCGGTGTAGTACTTGATCAGGAGGTTCTTAAGCTCGGTGATCTTGAGCTCGATCTGGTCGTGACGCTTGATGAAGATACCGATGTTGTAGTTGCTGTCGCGCTCGCCTGCCATGAGCTTGCGGGCATAGGGGAAGACGACTCGGTCCTCATAGTTCATGTGCTTACGCACCTCTTCGGCGTACTCATCGAAGAAGCGGCGTATGACATACATTAGGTCTTGGGGGCAGTTCGACATCGCCGAGAGGAGGCGCTGGCGGATCAGCGGTAGGCGGAAGTCGAGGAAGTAAGAGTGCGAATTGATCAAGTACTTCAGCAGGCTATCCAGATGCACCGAGGCGATGAGCTCAGGCGTGGGCTCGTATCCATCGATGATCGAGCTATTGAGAAGGAGAAGCAAGGTCTTGACATCGACACCATGCTCTTGGCATACCTGGCCGATACTTTGGTCACCAAAGCCCAAGGGGATACCGAAGCGCGAGATGATGAGCAGTGCGCTGGCGCTGCCTAAGATGACGTCACTGATGCGGGTATGAGCCGTGAAGGGCGTGACGTAGGTGTGACCTTGGAGGTGTCTGTATGAGTTCATTGATCAAGTCGTTGAGGGATACTGTGGAGGCTGTGCTTGGAGGCTCGCCCGATGAATGTAGGGCAAAGGTAGAGCATTATCCTACCGAGTACAATCCACTTAATTAGGTAGATGAGGCGCAGATAATCATTACAAATGGGTATTGTGGCCTCTCTGGGGTTGGTCTACCTTTGCATCGTGAGAGTGATACGGCTCTAGAAGCAATTGACTCTTGTAAATAGTAAACCGTTTAAGTGATAAATCGAATGACCTGGCTATCTCGGGAGAGATGGCCAGGTCAGCTTTTATACCTATGCCTCGACTACGCGGTACTCGCTCGGTAGCGTGGGCATAGCGCCGTGATGGCTACAGACGAAGGCGGCGACACGTGTGGCAAGTGCGACAGCCTCCAGATGGCTTCTCCCAGCCAATAGCGCTGAGACAAAGCCTGCGGTGAAGGAGTCGCCAGCACCTACCGTATCGGCTACCTCGATGCAGGCCGATGGATGGAAGACACTTCCCTTCTCATGATAGATCGAGCATCCGTCTGCTCCGCGGGTTAGGATCACTGCGCGCAGACTGTAATCGGTGAGCACCTGACGGCAGACGGTCTCCATATCGCCCTCGAGTCCCAAGAGGCGTGCGACGATGGGCACCTCCTCGTCGTTGAGCTTCAGGATATCTGCATGCTCCAGTGACGTATGGATCGTCTCACGGGTATAGTACTGCAGGCGGAGGTTGATGTCGAAGATACGTAGGCTTCCCTCGGGCATCGCCTTGAGGAAGCTGAGGATCGTCGTGCGAGATGCCTCGTGGCGCTGAGCGAGCGAACCGAAGCAGGCGGCATCAGTGCGCTGTGCTAAAGCTCGGAGCTCGTCGGTGAAGGCGATATGATCCCACGCGACGCCCTCGGAGATCTCATACGTGGGGCTTCCCGTAGCAGAGAGGGTGACTTGTACCGTGCCGGTGGGGTAGTCCGTCTCTTGTAGAATGGCAGGTAGCTGGCGTGCCTGGAGCTCGGCCTTGATCTCTTCGCCTAAGGCATCATGCCCGATAGCGCTGACAGAGATGGCTTCGTGCCCGAGCTGCTGGCAGTGAAAGGCAAAGTTGGTCGGTGCGCCACCAAGGGCCTTGCGGTCAGGGAAGACATCGAAGAGCAGCTCACCGATGCCGACGATAGTATACTTCTTCATTGGGTAGAGTCAATAGATCGTGTGTGGATGGATCGGATGAAGGAGGGGCTATCGGCGCCAGAAAGGCTTCTTGGTCTTCGTGACTTTCGTGGCTCTCTTGGCGAAGAGTCGTGCGAAGAAGCCTTGAGCTTGAGATGCTGCCACACCGATGAGGGCAGGGGCGAAGATCTCCCAGATGGAGAGTACATAGGGGATGTACTTGCTGTACTTGCCGAGCTTCCCATGGGTAGAGTCAGCTCCACCTGTGCCGATGAAGCGCTGATGGCGGGTGGACTTATAGCCGAGTTTGTTGAGGATGGTGCCGACGACGGGGATGGTCGTAGCATAGTTGATCGCCTCGCCTCTGACATAGGAGGTGACCAGCTGAGAGCCGTGGTCGCGGATATAAGTCAAGCCACGTGCGACCTCGGGGAAAGTCTCATCCTGCAGTAGGAGCGTCTGATAGCGAGCCTGCTCAAGGACGAGGTACGAGCCACGCTGGTGCATAGCGCGGGAGGGGCTATTGTAGCGCTGCTTGCGGAAGGTGGGGATGAGGTCGAGACGCACATTCAGACGCTGCGTCTGGGCGAGTGCGCGGCGGGCGACGATATCACGTATGACCTTGGTGATCAAGGGGCGTAGGAGCACTGTCAGCAAGATGAGCCCGACATAGCCAGCTGCCAGATAGAGGAAGCCTATCGCAGGGGATTCGCCACTCCATGTGCCGAGCGCAAAGCCCAGAGCGATATTCAGCGCGAGGAAGAGGAAGAAGAAAAGAAAAGCAATCAGCCCCCAGAAGACGATCTTCGCGGTGCCACGGGCTATCGATCCTCCCAGTGATAGGGCCGTGATATCGATACGCTCACGGCTGAGGTGACCGAGATGATAGACAAACTTAGGTAGTGAGAATCCACTTTGCTTAGACTTCATATGCGCTATGTATACTTAGAATATATGGAGGGAGAAGAAAGCGAGGCGAATACACGGAGCTACAGACCTCCCTGTGGGGAGCGCTGCTCTCGTGTATTCGCCTCGGCCTTTTAGGACTGACTTCGCGTGCGAAGACTAATCGTTGTCTTCAATCTCATCGAGCAGATCGTTAGTCTCTTCGGTGAGCTTGTTGCGGTAGCGATTATAGCGGTCCTTCGCTTCGTAGTACCCTTCGACGATGCTGTCGCGAGCGCGCTCTACGCTGCTGGAGAAGTTATCCGAGAAAGCTTCGCGCTTACGACGGTCAGAGAAGTAAGCTGCGGCTGCCCCTGCGGCTGCGCCGATGAGCACACCGAGGAAGAAGTTTCCATTTGAGCACTTAGACATAATCCTTGTTCGATTAGAGATTAATATATGTATGAACAGTGTAAAGGTAAGATTATTTCTTGACTATACACTGTATTTGTAGACGAACTCACTAATGTAGATAAGTATCTTACGACCCTCTCTCCAGCGAACCCAGTAGATGGGATTGCTTTCGGAGGCCTTAGAGACCTTCGCCCACTCTTCCTCTTCGATGACCTCTTCGCTGTCGGGGAGTGCATTGTAGTCTATACCCTGTATCTTCATCCATTCGCCCTGGACATCGCGGATGAAGAATCCTCTCCCGAGGCTGTCTTGTATGAGGGTGATCTTCTTTGCTGGGTCAGCCTTCGGGCTGGGGTAGAAGTCCAGAGGGAGACGTTCGCCTTCCTCTCCTCTCGGCACGTACGTATAATATTGCTGGAGAAATTTCCCCGTGCTGTCGATCTGGATATGGGCACTACTCTCGAGGGTCTTCCATTCATCTCCGACGCGTACTTCGATAGGCTTGCCCGCCTCTGGTCTCTTGCAGAAGAAGGCGTAGCTCAGCCCATTCCAATAGTAGACGAAGATCTTACCATCGAGTAGGGGATCGCGCGAAAGGTCGTTTTCCTCGTTATGGATATCCAGGTAGAGGGTGCCGTCAGGATTCTTGAGGTAGTAGTGTGCGGGGCTACTGTTGGGGCCATCCGTGGAGCAGAAGAGCGTAGCGACGAATGTGTAGCCGTCATCCTCATTCATAGTCTGTTGGCTGTTGCTTTGCTTTGCTCCGCAGCCAGAGATACCGAGGAGTGTGAAGAGCCCGAGTAGGGCAGTTGTCATCTTATTCATACGGCAAATCTAAGGAAAAAGCTCTACCTCATTATCATAGGGATGATGTTGAGAAGAAGGAACTAAATAAGGAAGGCTTCCCCGCCTCGTGGTCGAGGGTGGGGAAGCCTTGCTTTATGACTCGTGTGAGGTGAGCTGCTTTTGGCGCTACGCTTAGCAGCCGTACTTGAAGTAGAACTCCGTCTGGGGTGTGAGGATCTTGTCTCCCTTTCTCCAGCGAATCCAGTAGATGGGATTCTTTTCGCTGAGCTTGGAGATCTTCTCCCAGCCCTCTTCATCGACGATAGCATCCTCTGCGTAGAGTGGGCCGTAGTCGATGCACTCTTGGATCTTCATCCACTCGCCTTGGATCTCACGCACGAAGAAGTCCTTCATGCCGAAGCTGTCTTGCATGAGGGTGATCTTCTTTGCGGGATCCGCCTTCGGACTGGGATAGAAGTCGATGTCAAAGGATTCGTTTTGTGGACCTAAGGGAGAGAACATATAATCCTGCAGGTACTTCGACGTGCTATCAATGCGGATACTTGGGACACGCTCAAGGATCTTCCACTCATTGCCTACTCGTACCTCGATAGGCTTACCTTCCTCGGGCTTCTTGCAGAAGAAGGCATAGATCTCGCTATCTGGGAAGTAGAAGAAGATCTTTTCGGAGAGCAGAGAGTCGCTGAAGCCCTCTTCGTCGGAGTAGCCGATATTGCAATAGACCGTGCCATCAGGATTTTTGAGGGTATAGAATATGCTGGTGGTATCGGTTTCTGAGGGATGAAAGAGAGAGGCGATGAAGTCATAGCCACTGTCATTGCTTTGCTCTTGCTTCGTAGAGCGGCAGGATACACACAGGAGTGTAAGGAGCCCAAGCAGGGCAGTCGTAATCTTATTCATACTGCAAATCTAAGGAAAAAGCTCTACCACACTATCATCTCGTAGAGGGAGGAACTAAATAAGGAAGGCTTCCCCGCCTCGTCGTTGAGGGATAGGGAAGCCTTGCTTTTGTGTTGATGTGTTAGCTATATGCTGCAGCCGTACTTGAAGTAGAACTCCGTCTGGGGTGTGAGGATCTTGTCTCCCTTTCTCCAGCGAATCCAGTAGATGGGATTCTTTTCGCTGAGCTTGGAGATCTTCTCCCAGCCCTCTTCATCGACGATAGCATCTTCGGCATAGAGTGGGCCGTAGTCGATGCACTCTTGGATCTTCATCCACTCGCCTTGGATCTCACGCACGAAGAAGTCCTTCATGCCGACGCTGTCTTGCATGAGGGTGATCTTCTTTGCTGGGTCGGCCTTCGGGCTGGGATAGAAGTCGATGTCAAAGGGCTCGTTTTGTAGACCCAAGGGAGAGAACATATAGTCCTGCAGGTACTTCGACGTGCTATCAACGTGAATGCTGGGGGTGCGCTCAAGGATCTTCCATTCATTGCCTACTCGTACCTCGATAGGCTTCCCCTCCTCGGGCTTCTTGCAGAAGAAGCCATAGATCCCGTTATCGGGGAAGTAGATGAAGATCTTTTCGGAGAGCAGCGAGTCGCTGAAGCCCTTTTCGTAGAAGCCCTCTTCGTAGGAGTAGCCGATATTGCAATAGACCGTGCCATCAGGATTTTTGAGGACGTAGAATATGCTGGTGGTATCGGTTTCCGAGGGATGAAAGAGTGAGGCGATGAAGTCATAGCCACTGTCATTGCTTTGCTCTTGTTTCGTAGAGCGGCAGGATACACACAGGAGTGTAAGGAGCCCAAGCAGGGCAGTCGTAATCTTATTCATGCTACAAAACTAAGGAAAAACCCATGGTTCACTCGTAGCTCCGCCCTATCAGTGCCTTTCGAAAGCGCGACGAGGTAGCCTGCTTAGTACCGCAAGGGGGAGCTTCATAGCGGTTGAGCTATCCTACCAATAGGCGTACTTGTCGTAGAAGTCCGAGAGTGGCGTGAGTAGCTTCGTCCCCTGCCTCCATCGGATCCAGTAGGTCGGATAGGTTGAGCTGCGCTGGGATATTTCTTCCCAACTCTCTAACCCGATCTCGCCGACATAGTGGGTGAAGTAGGAGCTGTAGTCGATACATAGCTGGAGCTTCATCCATTCACCACGGATCTCGCGTATGAAGAAGTGCTTGATCTCAGAGCTATCTTGTCGTATCTCAAACTGCTGTGATGGGTCTTCTCGTGGGACGAGGTAGACGTTGACCAGACGCGATTCCTGCCCCTTCTCTATCTTCGGGCTATACATGTAGCGCTGGAAGAACTTGACGGTGCTATCGACACGGACGGACTGGGTATGGTTTAGGAGTTTCCACTCGTCACCGACAAGGATCTGGAGAGGCTTCCCCTTTTGGGGCTTCTTGCAGAAGAAGCCGTAGGCCTCATTTGCCCAGTAGTAGATAAATATTTTCTCACCGAGGGCAGAGTCTACGCTGGGGCCGCCGTCTACAAGGGCTACGTTGCTATTGTACATCGTCCCATCAAGATTCTTGATGAAGTAGCGCATACCGTCGGCTCCTATTTCGCCATTGAAAAGCGTAGCGACGAAGTCATATCCCATGTCTTTGCTTGGCTTGAGGAGGCGGCAGGAGGTAGAGAAAAGGATAAGGAGCCCAAGGAGGACTGTCGTGATCTTGTTCATAGCGCAAATCTAAGCAAAAACGCTTGCCTCATACTGATACCTCCCATACCCCATAAAGCAAGTCTTCCCCATCTCACTGCTACGGGATGGGGAAGACTTGCGGACATAAGGGATATACTTTATGCTTAGCATTCGACGTCTCTGTACTCCAGGTAGTCCTGTGGGATCAGGACCTTGCTCCCATCACGCCAGCGGATCCAGTAGGTAGGATTATCCTTGCTCACCTTGCTGAGCTGGTCCCAGTCTTCATATTGACAATCGTAAGATGCGCTATCTGGCTCCAGAAAGAGGTCGTTGGTTGAGAGGTCGACGCATAGCTGGAGCTTCATCCACTCGCCTTGGATATCGCGTATGAAGAATATTTTTGCATCGTTGAGCTTGTCTTGCTTCAGGGTGATGCGCTTGGCTGGGTCTTCCTTGGGGGTAGGATAGAAGGCTATAGGTAGCTCCTGCCCGTAGTCTACAATTGGGAAGAAGACTAATTCTTTTGTGAAGAAGTGGCGGGTACTATCTACCTTGATCTGTGGGGTAGGCTCGATCGTCTTCCATTCATCACCGATGAGGATCTGTAAGGGCTTCCCCTCCTCGGGCTTCTTGCAGAAGAAGTGGTAGCAACCCTGATCAGAGAAGAAGAATACAATCTTTCCACTGAGCTTTGGGCTGCCGTCATTGAAGAAGTTATACTCGGCATTCATATCCAGCGTGTCGAAGGGTGTGCCATCGAGATTCTTGATAAGATACTTTGGCTGTGCTGTTGAGTCGACTGTCGGATCAAAGCTGAGGATAGCGATGAGGTCGTAGTCGCTTTCGCTGACCGCTTGGGTGGAGTGGCAGGAGCTGCCGAGTATCATGAGGAGTAGCCCAAGGAGGGCTGTTGTGATCTTATTCATAGCGCAAAGCTAAGGAAATTCCGCTCTATATAGGATGGCGAAGAAAGCAATATAGCTTTGGACTGCTTCCTATTATAGCTTTGTGAAGTGACCTCTATTAGGTTGTTGGTCCGCGTAGGGATAAAAGTTGTGGACGAGTGGCAGATAAGTTTGGGCTACGTACGTGGCTCTAATATCTACGTACGTGGATATTTGGATTTACGTGCCTGGCCTTTATGACTACGTGCGTAGATGCGGAAAAACCACTATTGGTCTGCGCTTCGACCACTATTGGTTCGTGTGTGGACCAATAGTGGTTCACTCAGTGACCAATATAGGTTCGCCCATAGGACTATAGAGGACAGTAGTTCTATCCTTGTAGGAGGGTGGGGAAGATCCCTCTATTTGTGTGGGCTATCTCTTGTTATGGAGCTTCTGATAAAGGCGGTATTAGTGCGCTCAGGGCGCAGCTTCATAGCGCCCTTGTGAGAGGCTGGAGAGAGAAAAGCACAGCGCACACGGGCGTGGCATGTGGGGGAATGGAGATTCCTGCTTACCTTTGTGATTAGTACAAGGGGGCTTCTGCGGTGCGGACCCTCTCCTAATCGAACACGAAGCATTATGTCGCAAAGCAACGAGCGTGAGCTACAGCTCCTGAGAAAGCACTTCCTCTCCTTGGTCAGCGAAGAGTCGCCGATCATCAGTCGCCCTCTCACCGATCTCTTTCTCTTAGCCGATTGTGCTACGGGCACGCTACATCTCTATGATGACGAGGATAAGGAGATCAGCCACGTCTCCGTCTTCGCTTGGGCAGAGACGGGCACAGAGAGCGAGCCCTCAGAGGTCGCTATCGAGACGCTCCGCGAGCTGGTGACACGCCTCGAGCAAAAGGGCTTCTGGGATCGTCCCTGCTTCGCACGTCCTTTCTCCATCGAGCTTATCCGCCCCGACTTCTCCGTCATCGAAGACCTCCTTTTCCTTGATGAAGACCTCATCAAGATCGAGCCCCCCCTGCTGGATGGTGTAGGTGAAGAGCTGGATCGTTTCTTGGACGAACTTTTGGAAGATCTAAAATAATTCCCTACCTTTGCAACGCATTTGAGGGACGCCCCTCAGGATAGTGCGCCGAAATAGCTCAGTTGGTAGAGCAATTCATTCGTAATGAATAGGTCGCCGGTTCGAGTCCGGCTTTCGGCTCAGTAAATAGAAAACGGCATTGCTTCAAGTGAAGCAATGCCGTTTTGCTTATTCCCCCTCGCCTTCCCTCAGTTACTCGTACTCAAGGAGTAGGCGGATGGGGAAGTGATCGCTATACCCGCCCCGATAGAAGTTGCCTCCGTAGGTGCGCCAAGGTACAGGTGCGCCGCCCCCGCTGAGCTGCGTCGTGAAGAATGGCCTGCAAACGGTCTCGGCGCTACCCGCTACATAGTGAAGGTGCCCCTGCTGCTGGAGGAGTGAGGCGGTGAGGTGGGCTTGGTCGAGCTGGGACCATACGCCCTGATAGCAGTAGCTACCTGGTGGCTCTTGCTTTGTCTTCCGATGAAGGAGGGCGAGAAGGCTCTCGGGTGGGAGGTCTTGCGCTGCCATATCTGCTGTATAGGGGCGACTGCGTAGGGCTTCGTGGGTAGAGGCTTCTTCGGGATCGCCGTTGAAGTCACCGAGGAGTAGGCAGTGTGTCCTTTCTCCGCCTTGCGCCATCAAGCTATCGACCTGCTCACGAAGGCGCGTGCAGCAGTAGCTGCGGTAGCGAGCTGAAGTCAGTGCTCCGCCACGGCGCGAAGGGAGGTGACAGACGAAGACGTGGAGTGTGTCGCCCGAGGGGACCTCGCCCGTGACGCGAAGTAGTGAGCGCGTCCGGCGCAGCGAATCAAAGGGGAAGTGAATAGGGAGCTCCTCGGAAGCGATGAGGCGGAAGGTCTCGGGGGAATAGAGGAGCGCTACATTGATGCCACGCTTATCCTCTCCGTGCGTGATGATATGGCGGTAGCCTGCCTTCTCCCCGAGGGTAGTACGGTGGAGGAGGTCGCTGAGCACAGTGGCATTCTCTACCTCCATGAGAGCGATGAGGTCAGGGAAGGCTTCTCCCCCGACGGTACTGATGACCTCAGCGATATGCTGGATCTTCGTCTGGTAGCGTGCATGTGTCCAGTGGTGCTCTCCAGTGGGAAGGAAGCTGTCATCGTCGTGGGTGGGATCATCTTCGGTATCGAAGAAGTTCTCCACGTTGTAGCTCATTACGCGAACTAACTTCCTCTGCGCCCATAGCTGGGGCGAGGAAATGTGTAGCGTGAGGAGGAGAAAGGCAAGGGGATATAAGGCAGTGTAGCGATGCTTCATGGCGAGGCAAAAGAGAAGGCGACTACTACATGCTTCGTGAGAGAAGCTGTAGTAGTCGCCTTGCGCTTTAGATTCTATTAGTCGGAGTGTGCGGTGTGCGCGCTTCGCCTTAGAGGTTAGGGTTGACGGTCTTCCAGTCAGCTACTGCGGGGATGACACCCATAGAGATGACTTCGTCGCGCATCTTCACGAGGTGCTCGTAGCTCTTCTTGAGAGCAGCCTTTTCCTCTTCGCTACCCTTGATCTCGTGGCTGTAGTGTACACCATCCTTATCGATAACGGTCTCCATACCCATGACGACGTGGTCGAGACCAGGGATGTTCACGTAGCAACCAGCAGGCCAGCGGAAGGGAGCACCACCCATGGCTGCACGGATCATCTCGATAGAGACGTATGCAGGGCTCTGGAAGGAAGAGCGACCACGGAGCTTGATGATGTTAGCACCACCCTTGGTGACGCGCTGCTTGATGTCTTCCCACGTTTCGGTGGAGAGCTTAGCGCTACCGATGAGTGAGGAGAGAGGCTCGCCAGCGACAGTAGCACCGCTGGAGAAGACAGCCATAGCTTCGCCGTGACCACCGTAGGTGCGTGCACCGACGACTTCGCTCTGAGCTACACCGAAGTGCTTAGCCAGCTCGCTCTGCAGACGCGTAGAGTCAAGAGCTGCGAGCGTGGTGACCTGCTCGGGACGGAGACCAGAGTGGATCAGCGTCACGAGACCCGTGATGTCAGCGGGGTTGAAGATGATGACGACGTGACGAACATCGGGGCAGTAAGCCTTGATGTCCTTACCGAGCTGAGCGGCGATCTCGGCGTTGCCCTTGAGAAGGTCTTCGCGAGTCATGCCGTCCTTACGGGGAGCACCACCCGAGGATACGATGTACTTAGCGCCAGTGAGTGCCTCCTTGATATCAGAGGTGAAGGTCAGGTTGAGCCCTTCGAAGCCACAGTGGCGGATCTCTTCGGCTACCCCTTCGAGGCCAGTGGGGAAGGGGTCATAGAGACAGATGTTGGGGGTGAGAGACATCATGGCTGCAGTCTGGGCCATGTTCGAGCCGATCATGCCAGCGGCACCTACGATCGTCAGCTTGTCTTGTGTGAGGAAGCTCATAACTATTGGATATTTATGATTTGGTTGAGGGTTTCTCTTGTCTCACAAATGTACGCCTTTTCTCTGCGATTGCCAAGGGGGAAAGGGCACATACATCTCTCGCTCCCACGGCGTGTGCTGGGGAGTAGGGAGGAGGCGGTCCTATTTGCGGAGACTATCGGCCTCTTGAGGGCGTGCCGTGCTGTCGGACTGGGGCTTCTTCTTCCTGCGTGAGAAGAGCTCCTGAAGCGAGTCAAAGCGACGCTGGAACATGAAGCCAAGGCCCTGCGTCGTCAGCGACTGACGCACGTACTGGTACATACTGTTGTAGTGGCTGTAGCCCTTGAGGCGGAGTGTACCAGCAGCATTGAGCTTGTACTCGAGGTCAAATTCGCCGATGTACTTCCCTGAGAGGAAGGGGTTGTCGTGGTAGCCGACGTTCCCGTTGATGAGGAGGCGATCATCGAGCCAGCTACCTGAGAAGAGTAGCTCAATATCGGTGTTGTCGAGTGCACTATTGGCTGTGCGGATGTTTGCGCCGATCTGGATATCGTTCGAGAAGTTGCCGAGCAGTCGAGAGAGCTGGTCGGAGAGTGTCGTCGTCGCGAAGGAGGTGAGGTTGTTGGAGACCGTCGTCGTGCCCTGCTTCGTGTCGGTGGTGTGGAACTTCCCGAGGGTCATCAGGTAGAGGAACTGGCGGTTACGCTCGTCTTCCGAGGTGAGGAGCGACTGGATACGGCGCTCGATCTCGGGCTCCGATCCAGGGAGCTCGACGCCGAGCTTGATGTCTGGGCGCGTGATGACCCCACCGAGCTGGACGGTACAGCTCACAGGGATGCTGGTACGCTGAGCGAGGGCAGAGAGCCCCGCATCGATGTCGGCGATATTCGCTGTCAGATCGTAGGCGGCCTTGAGGTCAATGATAGCTGCCATGGGGTCACCACGGAAGTCGAGGCGTCCACCTTCCTTGAGGGTGAAGCGCTTACGAGCGAACTGCTCGAAGTTGAAGGTGTACTGCCCTTCGCGCAGCGTTAGGCTACCATAGGTCGTGGGCGAACCCGAGTGGGGCACCTCGATCGTCAGGTTCCCTTCGCAGCGGGTGACGATATCGTTTTGCATACTCTGGCTACTACCGAGGCGCAGGGAGAGACGTGCATCGGGTGTGACGTGAAGGGCCATACGCATCGTGACCTCCGTCTCGGCAGCGACGGCTGGGCGTGCGACGGTGTCTGCGAAGGCGAGGCTATCCTGTGTAGAGAGAGGACGTAGAGGACGGTAGGTGAAGAGACGCTCGTCCTTGCGTACGTCCGTCTTGTTGAAGTCAAGCACGACGTCCGTACCAGGAGCACTGCGGAGGTTCACATCTAGGAGGAGCTTGGGGAGCTTACCCTTCATCTGAGCCGTACCAGTGCCGTAGGCCGTCCCGTAGATAGGTAATGCTTGCTTCGTGGCGGTCTGCAGGACCTTCACTCCACGCATCTCCGAGGCGGTGAGGTCAAGGTCGAAGTTATCGAAGAAGCGGTGACGTATCACCCCATCGACGATACCCGTATGCCCCTCATCATCACGCATCGGGATCTTGGAGAAGATGATCGAGGTGGGGGTGAAGGTCAGGCGGTGCGAGAAGCTGTAGCTCGTGCCGAGGAGACGCACACCGATATTCCCATCTTCGACGTCGGCTTCACCCTCTACGGTGACGCCCTCTTCGAAGACCCCGAAGAGGCGTATCTTACCCGTGGCACGGCCTTGTACATGATCGAAGAGCGTGTCCATGAACTTACCTATGAAGTCAGCGCGCAGACGCTCTGCCTCGAAGGTGAGGTCAATACCTGCGCCACCTGCAGGGCGTATGTAGCCCGTGACATGGCTGTGTCCGCCTTCGCTCTGGTTGACGTCCCCATCGATCATGATATTTCCGACACCGCTGTCGAAGGTGAGGTCGGCCTTCAGTGCGCCGACATCGACGCCCTTGACATGGAGTGCTGGCGAAGTGACAGCAGCCGTAGCGATGATCTTCCCGCCTTGGAGACTTGCCGTAGCTGAGCCCGTGAGGTCGGTGTTGATCATGTTGAAGCCCACGCCTGCTGACTCGAGGATGTAGAGGAGGTTGATCTTCTTGATGGCGATATTGAGGTGCTCCTCGGGATTGGGGCTGAGTGCGCCGCTGATGCTGATGCGGCGCTCTGAGGAGGCCAGATCAAGACCTTCGACACGAAGCTCCTTGCCTCGGAGGGAGAGGTGCGCGGGTGCGACGCTCCACGTGTCGCTGTGTACACGGATGGTCGAGGGATCGAGCGTGACGTCGAAGCCGAGTGCTGGACGGCCGTTCTCGCTCTGTGTGTATTGGTGTAGGGACGCACCGATATTGAGGAAGCCATTGTGGAGCTTACTCTTGACTTCACGCCCCAGGTCAAGCTGGACGTGTAGGCTGTCGGTGAGGATCTTCGTCAGCATGCCGAAGCCCTGTATCTGTGCGCCGCTTGCCAGACGTGCCTCACCCGTGAGCTTGAATTCTCCGTCCTCAAGGCTCAGAGCCGCTCCACGTAGCTCATGACCACCCAGGCGGAGGGTAGGGACGGAGGCTTGTAGGCCCAGCGAGTGGCTGGCACCGATATAAGAGGCCCGTACATCTGCCCCTTCCTCGAGGCCGATAGGTAGCTTGAGAGCCTGCTGCCACTCCTCGGGGATCTTGTGCAGCTGGAGGGAGAGGTCGAAGTCTGTACCTGAGATCTCGCTGCTACGCGCGCCTCCTCTTTGAGCGAGGTCGAGCGAGGGGAAGTGATGATAGAGCGTGCGACGTAGGTCAGGGATCAGCGCACTCAGCACATAGTGCCCACGTAGGGTCGCCGAGAGGTAGGGCGAGCGGAGGTAAATCATACGCGTCTCCTCGGGGTTGCCCGAGAAGAGGATGTTCAGCTCATCCAGTGAGAGGGTGCGCTGTGGTGAGGTCAGCGAGATATGATCGATAGCGAGACGTCCCTGCCCGCGGTCGATGTTCAGCTCATCCATATTGAAGCGCCCCGTGAGCGAGAGCGTCTGACGGGGGCTGTTGGGATTGAGCCCGAAGAGGTCGGTCTGCAGGTGGCGCACCTGGAGATCAGCCTCTACGGCATGCAGGGCACGGCCCGAGAAAGTTGCCACCCCGTCGAGAGCGAGGGAGGCTGCTGGGTCATCGACCTCGAGGTGCACCTTATGACGGCGTGCACCGACGGGGGTGACGGCGAGCTGTGTGCCACGGAGGGTCTGCCCGCGGTAGGTGACCGAAGGGAGTGCCATCTGTAGCGTGCCCTGCCAGTCCTCAAGGGTGCCGGTGCTACTCGTAGCATCGAGGTCAATAGTCGTAGCTACCGAGCCTACGGGTGCCAGATCGCCGATGATAGGGGTGAGGTCGAAGCCTTGGGTCGAGGCCTTCCCCGTGAGCTTGCGCAGGCTCTTGCCTTCAAGGCTTCCCGTGAGATCATAGTCCCAGCGTCCTTGTGCTGAGGCGATGTAGCCCTTTCCTGAGAAGGACTTCCCAGGGACGAACTGCGTCTTCCCCGCATGACGGATGCTCTGCAGGCGGCTGAGACGCTCAATGAGGGGGAGGGAAGAGGCGGGGAGGTGAGGGCGTATGAAGCCGACGACAGCAGAGCTTACCTCGGCATCGGTGATGTCCGTCGAGATGCTGGTGACCTCGCCTGTGTTATCCCACGAGACTCGACCACTACCCTCGAGGATGATGTGACGGGGGAGGCGTAGGGAGAAGTTCGCACGTCCGGCTGCAAGCCCTTCGCGGCAATAGGTCGCCTGCAGGGTCGCCTGCTCGTTGCGATCCTTGAGGGCGGGGGAGAGGATGCTGAGGTCAGAGAGCGTGAGCTGCGTGTCGCCCAGCTCCAGCTCCTCGAGGAGTGCAAGCCCCTTGCGCTGCGTCTCAAGACGAGCCAGCGGGATGGAGAGCGAGCTCTTCGGTAGGCGGATCTGGAGATTGGATAGGGTGAGGAGGCTCCCCTGTAGCTCTCCTTGTCCTGTGAGCGAGGAGAGGGTGAAGCCCTTGTCTGTCGTGAAGCTCAGCTCATCGATGGCGCCACCGATATAGCCCTTCGAGAAGCGCAGGCGGCGGACGCGGGTAGAGAGCTTATTGATGACGAGACGCTCTCGCTCGGCTTCGCTGAGGGAGAGACGCATGTCACGTATGATGATGCTATTGATGTCTACGGGGATCGACTTGCTCGAGCTCTTGGGCTTGGAGAGGTGGTCGATGGTGTGCTGGATATTCAGCCGGCCTGTCTTCGGGTCACGGATGAGCCGGAGATCCGCCTCGAAGAGTCGGGCAGAGGTGATGCGTACCTCCTGCTGGGTGATGAGGTCGCTCAGGGAGATCCCGCCGATGAGGCGGTCTGCGGTGAGCATACGTCGCCCTGCGGTGTCGAGGACGACGACGCGATGCGCCTCGATATTCGTCCAGGACATAAGCTCGACACGCTCCAGCTGTACGGGGCTGTCAAATATCTCGGTGAGCAGGCCTGCCACACGGCTGGCGGCCTCCTTCTGTACAGCAGGGATACGGAAGAGTCCGAGAGGGAGGAGATAGAGCAAGACGAAGAGGGTA
This sequence comes from Porphyromonas bobii, assembly GCF_943169685.1. Lineage (NCBI taxonomy): Bacteria > Pseudomonadati > Bacteroidota > Bacteroidia > Bacteroidales > Porphyromonadaceae > Porphyromonas > Porphyromonas bobii. Next base: position 112,419 of record NZ_CALPBU010000003.1, on the reverse strand, counting down.
GCAGCTATCCATGCTACTACCTTCAGTACCTTGAGGAAATGACGATTGACCTGCCAATGGCGCATGCCCTACGATCCTTGACTTGCTCTTATATAATTATTGTGTCGATAGTGCGCTCGGCACCCTCTCTTCCGTATAACGCTCCCCGTGCTTCGGGTCGTGCCTGCAAAGGTACTACATTATCATGTAGCACTGAGTGGCCTGTGCTCCTTCGGCTGATAGGCTCCCCTCACAGCAGGGAGGATACTGATGTCTGTGATGGGCGGGGCGAACCTATATTGCTCGCTGAGTCAATCTATACGGTTGTCGCACGGATCAGTATAGGTTCATACCCTCATCCTATATTAGGTTGTTGCGGTGCGTAGGGATAAAAGTTGCGGACGAGTAGCAGACAAGTTTGGGCTACGTACGTGGCTCTAATATCTACGTACGTGGATATTTGGACTGACGTGCCTAGTCTTTAAGACTACGTACATAGATAGAAGAATACCACTACGGGAAGGCGCTTTTTTCTTCATGAGTAGGACACTTTTCCCTCCGCTGGATAAGAGAAATACTCGCGATAAGGCGAAGGGCTTGCGTATCACTTCGGAGAGGCATGTCGGGGAGCTGGGCGTGCGATGCCTTAGCACTCTAAATAGAGGTCAAAACTCTGCCGCAACAGTCTCAAGGAGGGCAGGAAAGTACACTATGCGTTCATACCATCTATAGGAATATACAGAGGTGAAGGGGATTTGCTAAATTAGCATGGGGGTGATACCAAATGTGGTCTCTCCCTGTTACATTGAAAATTTATATAATGATGATTACCAGAGATCAACTTGCTTCTTGGGCCGATACGCCAGAGTCAAAAGCGAACTTCCCATATCTTATCTCAAGGCTGATAAGAGCAACTACCGCTAAGGATACTAAGGTTGATATTCCCTGGGGTAGTGCCACCTATATAGGGGGATGGGATGGAATTGTAGATAGTAAGGAGAAGACTAGATACGTCCCCAAAGGAATATCCTTGTGGGAGCTGGGTACAGATCGGGATCCTAAGAAGAAAGCAGATGCTGACTATGAGAAGCGCACAGGTGATCCTCTTGGATATACTCCTCACGATGCTACATTCGTCTTTGTTACTCCAAGGACATGGACGAAGAAGGAAGAGTGGGTTAGTCAGAAGAAAGAGGAGAAGAAGTGGAAGGATGTGATCGTCTATGATGGCATAAGCTTAGCGCAGTGGCTTGATGAAGCTCCAGCTGTATCCCGATGGTTCGCATCTCAGGGGTATGCTGGTGTATATTCTTCTGATGGGATTATAACGGCAGACGAATACTGGGAAGAGTGGTCTTGCTCAAGGCAGTTGGAACTAACTCCAGATTGTGTGCTTGCTGGTAGGGAAGTAGCAAGAGAAGCGTTGATAAAGCTACTAGAGGGGGATCCAAGCATCATAGGGGTAAGAGCATCTACGAAGGGTGAGGCTATTGCCTTTATCCTTGCTACTATGAAGGCTAGTGACTCCGAGGTGTCTGGTCGATTCTTTTCTACAACACTTATTATCGACCATGAGGATCGTTTCCGAAGTATCAGCTTATCGATGCAGCATGCTTTGAATCTGATTGTTAGGTTCGATAATGCAGGTCTCTTCAGTCGTGCAGTGAGGTGCGGGCATCATGTCTTAGTCCCATTAGGCGCAGACGATGTGTTTAGTCCGGATCCGATCACACTGCCAGCGGTAGATAGAGATGCCCTCATTGAAGCTTTAGAAGCAAGTGGGCTATCAAGATCTAAAGCCTCTACGCTTACGAAAGAATCGGGGCACGACATCACGATCCTTAAGAAGCTCCTAGGCTTTCCTAGCTATGGCGCAACTTGGATAAAAACTCAGCCTATTCGAGAGATAGTACCTGCACTTCTCCTTGGTCGATGGGATGAGAGCTACCCTGGGGATATAGAGCTTTTAGAGAAGCTTTCTGGAACGAGCTATGCCAAATATAAGGAGGTGTTAGCCAAATGGCTTAATCTCCCGGAGTCACCTCTGAAGAAGATCGGTGAGACCTGGAGATTAACCTCACCTCTAGACTTGTGGAGGAGCATATCTGTCCACTTACTTGAGCGGGATTTCCAGCTTCTCGAAGAGTGCTTTATTCAGGCCTATCATTCGGGGAATTCAGTCCTAGAATCCCAGATGGATCTACTAGACGACATCAGTAAAAAGAGGACGTATTCAGACTGGGTAAGAGAGGGCTTAGCTCAGTCTTTGATCCTGATATCGATACCACAGGTTGGAGTTAGTCTCAGAGACCCACAGAGCTGGGTAGACAGGATTATTGGAGGCCTATTGTCAAATGCTAGTGGTGCAATGTGGGTCTCCATAAATAGGGAGCTTCCACTTATTGCCGAAGCATCCCCTCAGGTCTTCCTAGAGTCTGTGAGTCTCTCCCTCTCAGACGAATCTCCAGAGATCATGGATATGTTTAAGGAAGAGCCAGGGTTTGTTGTTCCTGAGGCTTCTCATACAGGTTTATTATGGGCCCTAGAAGGGCTTGCTTGGATGCCGTCGTATTTTAAGACTGCGTGCCTCCTCTTGCATAAGCTGGCAACACTAGATCCTGGAGGGAGTTTAGCTAATAGACCTCTAAATAGCCTAAAGGAAATCTTTAAGGCCAGGCATCACCAAACGTTAGCTTCCTATGAAGAGAGGGTAAAGATCTTGAGGGAGATGCTTCGTAGAGATGTAGATGTCTCATGGAAGCTTTTGAAGAGTTTGTTGCCAAGCTTTTCTTCTGAGACAGCTTCCCTCACACATAGGATGCGCTGGCGAATGTTCTGGGAGGCGACAGACCTAAGCTACACTTACCAAGAACGCTTTGATGTATACTCGGAAGTGGTGGATATGCTTATCAGTCTATGTGGTGGTGATGAGACTAGATTCTCTGATCTTATCGAAGCTACACCAGGCTGTATGCCGAGGGATCGGGAGCGGATATTAAAGTGGGCTCAAGAGAATGTAGGTGAGATTAGACATGAGAAGAATCTAGCATGGCATACACTGCGAAGGGTTTTGAATAAACACAAGCTGTATCCTGATGCTAATTGGGCATTGAGGAGGGAAGAGCTGTCCCCTTTCGAGCAGCTTTACAATCAGCTACAACCCGAGGATGTGCAAACAAGGTGTATGTACCTTTTTAATGAAGATGCCTATTATAAGGTTCTCGTACCAAGTGCTATTACCTGTTCTCATAAAGAACTTACCACTGAAGAAATAACAGAGTTAAAGGCTACTGTACGAGAGCGTGCTGTGGAGGAACTCTTGGGAGAGCTGGGCCTAGAGGGAGTCTTAAGGTTGAGGCTAGAAGTTAAGCATCCTTATCCTTTAGGAGAGGCTTTAGCTAAGGTGATAAAAGATGAGCAAGATCTGCAGAGCGTGTGGCTGTGTCTGGAGGATGACACTCCTCTCATTGACTTTACTCATGGATTCATCTCCCAGAAGCTAAGATGCGAGAAGTTCTCCTGGATGCAGGCCCTAGTGCAAGAACTATTGGAGAAGGGATATAGCGATAAAGCTGTGGCGAATGCCCTTTTTCCCGTGCGTTTGGGGCAGGAGCTGTGGAACTATATAGATTCCCTTGGCGAAGGTGTACAGCGAGAGTATTGGCTACGAATGAGACCCTACTTTAATGGCCTCACGGATGAAGAGATCATCGTATGCATAAGTAAACTACTCCAGTATCGACGATTCAGTTCTGCAGTGGAGGTTGCTTGGTGCCATCTGACTCCTATCCCTAGCGATATGCTTATTGATATCTTGAGAGGATGTGGTACAGAGGAATCTCAAGAACCCCAAAGTCCACTTGGTTATGAGATAGAGGGCGTATTTGAAGAGCTTAATAAGAGGACGGATATTGATAAGAAGACACTTCTCGGGTTAGAGTGGTTGTACTTGCTTCTACTTACAGATGTAGGAGCTCAAGTTGGAGTACCTCATTTGGAGGAAGAGTTAGCCAGCAATCCTGAGTTCTTTGTTCAGCTTCTAAGGTGGCTGTATCAACCTAATAATAAAGATCGACAGCGAGAGGAGCAGGAGGGCTTATCTGCGGAGCAAATACAGAATGCAACTGAAAGATCCTACTTGATGCTAGAGGCTTGGAAGAAGATCCCAGGAATGCAAGAGGATGGTACGATTGATGAGACCGAGCTGAGGGATTGGATCAAGGCTGCTAGGGCTTTAGCTGAGGAGTGTGATCGGCTAGAAGTCGCAGATATACACATTGGGCAACTGCTAGCGAAGTACCCTGAGGATTCTCCAAACTGGCCACAAAGGACGATATTCCAAGCGATCGAAGATATCAACACTGAAGAACTTAAGGAGGGGTATTCGGTAGGTATGTGGAATAAGCGAGGAGAGACTACTCGGGGGACTTTCGATGGTGGTGGTATTGAGCGGGAACGAGCGGAATACTTTGGGGTTCTAGCATCAGAGCATATGTGCGACTACCCCAATGTCGCAGAAGTCTTCCAGAGATTACAAGATGAGTATGGATTACGAGCGAATAGCCATGATGAAGTGGCAGAACGGGATAGGCTAGATGCCTAACTCGGGGTGATGCAGAGGTTAATTGTGGGCTTGGTATTCTGGTGCTATATGGGCTAGGGTGTTTAGCTCCAGCTGATGCGTAATGCCACCATAGGATGTTGATCTTGACAAGAAGGAAGGGCAGGAAAGCATCCCATCCCTCTAGGCCCAGGGCTGAACGCATAATACACAATTGAAATTTGCTAGAGCTCAAGATCGAATAACTGCATTGGGGTTAGTTTGGCCAGCAGCATCTGCACTCGCGGTATTGATTTACCCAGCTTTACCTTGAGGCGCTGCAATATGAAGAGGTCTATCTTGGCCAGTAGCTCCATGTTCTTGGGCGCTTCGCCTGCGCGCTTGCTCCAGCCGTCCTCCCCGAGGTATACATCCAGCTCATCCAAGAGCCTACGGATGGACTCCAGCTCGTTGCACTTGATGGGCACTGCATCCACAGAGAGAACCAGCTGAAGATGAGTGTTATAGGCCGATGCGATGTGTGACTTGGTGTTAGGGCTAAGCTTCTTGACTCCGCGCATGGTCTTGCCATCAATGCAGATTTGACGAGTTTCATCATCCCACCGAAGTAGGGCTGAGATCCAGTCTTGATAGGCTTGTTTGAAGACTTGGTGCGGGATGAGCTGAAGAGCTCGATTGAGGGTATCGTGGGGTGGGCGTGACATGCTCAAGCTCCTCTCCGAAGAGCAGCTTTTAAAGCTCCCTAAGACTTGCCTCATGTGCTTGGGCATAATCCTGTATGGTGTACCAAGAGTCATGCTTAGAGATACTTGTACAGAAGGCGATAAGGAGCAAAAGAGGCAAGGGGTAGCGTTTGTTTTTATTGCTACGGCGGTCGTCAATCAGACTGAGGCTACTGATGAGGCTTGGAAGTCCCATAACTTGAAGGATAACAATTGATGGAACAAAGCTAACCAACTTCAATCAGCTGGAAGAAACATCATGCGTCAGCCCTGGTAGCGTAAATACGTGCTATTCAAAAGCAAAGTATTACCTTTGCGTACCCATATTAGTGGAGTACGAGGGGCATCCATGGCATAAATAACCTACGGTAGCTACATATTATAGTAGGGTTTACGTAGCCAATCCCCTGATTTACTTCGCGCGCCCTCTCCTAAGCAGATAAGAAGAAATAAACCAGAAGCAATATGATCACAGTCAGCGACCTCGCCGTACAGTTCGGTAAGCGAGTCCTTTTCCAAGACGTCAACCTCAAGTTCACCCCAGGTAACTGCTATGGCATCATCGGTGCCAACGGTGCTGGTAAGTCAACCCTCCTACGTACCATCAGTGGGGCGCTTGAGCCTACGCGCGGTAGCATCACCCTCGGTCCTGGTGAGCGTCTCTCGGTCCTTAGCCAGGATCACCACGCCTTCGATGCCTTCACCGTCATGGATACCGTCCTGATGGGGCACAGCGTCCTCTGGGCAATCATGGAGGAGAAGAATGCGCTGTATGCTAAGCCCGACTTCAACGATGAGGATGGCAATCGCGTCGCTGAGCTGGAAGATAAGTTCGCAGAGATGGAAGGCTGGAACGCTGAGAGCGATGCCGCCATGCTCCTGAGCGGTCTCGGTATCAAGGAAGACCAGCACTACAAGCTCATGAAGGAGCTTAGCGGTAAGGAGAAGGTTCGTGTCCTCCTGGCACGTGCGCTCTATGGTAAGCCTGACAACCTCCTCCTCGACGAGCCCACCAATGACCTTGACCTTGAGACGGTGACTTGGCTGGAGAACTACCTCTCCGAGTATGAGCAGACGGTGCTGGTCGTCAGTCACGACCGTCACTTCCTTGACTCGGTCTGCACGCACACGGTGGACATTGACTTCGGTCGCGTCCAGCAGTTCGCTGGTAACTACAGCTTCTGGTACGAGTCCAGCCAGCTCGCTCTGCGTCAGCAACAGCAGCAGAATAAGAAGGCTGAGGAAAAGAAGAAGGAACTCGAAGAGTTCATCCGTCGCTTCAGTGCCAACGTCGCTAAGAGTAAGCAGACTACGAGCCGTAAGAAGATGCTCGAGAAGCTCAACATCGAAGAGATCAAGGCCAGTAGCCGTCGCTACCCAGGTATCATCTTCACTCCAGACCGTGACCCAGGGAACAAGATCCTTGAAGTCAAGGGCCTCACAGCTTATGCCGATGATGGCACGCTGCTCTTCCGCGATCTGAACTTCAACGTAGAGAAGGACGACAAGATCGTCTTCATCAGCCGTGACCCTCGTGCTATGACTGCTCTCTTCCAGATCATCAATGGTGTAGAGAAGGCCAGCGAAGGGACCTACGAATGGGGACAAACCATCACAGAAGCCTACCTACCACTGGATAACTCGGAGTACTTCAATACGGATATGAACCTCGTCGAGTGGCTCTCACAGTTCGCTGCCGACACCAACGAAGTTTACCTCAAGGGCTTCCTTGGGCGTATGCTCTTCTCCGGTGAGGAGATTCTCAAGAGCGCCTCAGTCCTCTCTGGGGGTGAGAAGATGCGCTGTATGATCTCGCGCATGATGCTCAAGAATGCGAATGTGCTCGTCCTCGATAGCCCCACGAACCACCTTGACCTGGAGTCGATCCAGGCGTTCAATAATACGCTCAAGACCTTCAAGGGCAACGTCCTCTTCACCAGCCATGACCATGAGTTCATCCAGACGGTAGCTAACCGCATCATCGAGCTCACTCCTGGTGGCATCATCGACAAGATCATGGACTACGACGACTACATCGTCGATCCTACGGTCGCAGAGCTCAAGGCTAAGTACTACGGCGAGTAAGCTCGTAGACAGAGCCGGACTAACTGAACAATGCAGCCGAGAAGCCCATCAGTGGGCTCCTCGGCTGCGCTGTATGTGGGTGGCATCATATTGTGCCTCTCCTACTTTCCTTCCATACGATGGCGTTAGGAAATGTTATCTATGAGGCCTCGTTATTGGTGTTAATTTCGTTCCTTTGTATAGAGCTATTTCCAAGGTGGAGATAGCCGGAACAACACTTATACCATTTTGCATATGCTCAAGAATTTCTTCAAGGCGGCCCTCCTGGCTGTAGCCGCTGTCTGTGGTCTCGCTTCATGCGGTGACAAAACGGCTGATTACGATGCACTGCGTCCCACGCTGCTGGGTGGTGTGTACTACTATGCTGCTTTTGGTGGTGTCGATAATGTCGATGCGCAGATCAAGAGTCAAGCTCTCAGCAAGCTTGGAGGCTATAAGGAGTTCTTCACCAATCCTTTTGAAGACGACGATATCAGTGTCACTACCTTGATACTGAGCACTGCTTGGGATATCACTGATGGTGCTGGCCTCAAGGAACAGCTCGAAAAGCTGAAGTCTGGCGAAGGTGAGCACAAGGCTTGGGACTGGGCTCGTGGCGTCTATATCGCATGGGCAGGTCTGCGTGCAGGCTTCATTACTCGCGAAGAAGTCGATGCTTACAATGCATCTTTGGTCCCTCTGGCTCAGGCTAAGTATGCAGACTGGAATGCTTACTTCAATGACTTCCTTGCTGGTCGTAAGGCATGGGATCCCCAGGATGAATCCGGTGGCGCAGCAGAAATGGAGGAGGTTGTTAAGGATCTTCTCGACAATGAAGCTTCGATCTACAAGGTCGTGCCCTTCAAGTAGTCCTTTCCTGTCGCTCTAAAAGCACCGAGGCGGTGCCCCACATATGGGGCACCGCCTCAGCTTTTTATGTGAATGCATCTCTACTAATTCGAGTAGGGAGCAGGCCGATGCTGAGCGTCTCCTTGATTACAAGGGATAGAACTCTATGGTATGCATAGGTTTCGCCCTCAAGCCTGCCCTTCAGAGAAGAGAAATATCTAAGTGCCGTCGTTAGTATTAATTTTGTTCCTTCGTATAGAACTATTTCAATAGTCAAGATAGACAAAACAACACTTATACTATTTTGCATATGCTCAAGAATTTCTTCAGGGTAGCCCTCTTGGCTGTAGCCGCAGTCTGTGCCCTCGCTTCATGCGTTGACAACACGGCTGATTACGATGCACTGCGTCCCACGCTGCTGGGCGGTGTATACTTCTATAGTGATCACGATGGTGTAGATGCTTTTGATGCGCAGCTCAAGAGTGAAGCTCTCAGCCAGCTTGAAGGCTATAAGGAATACTTTATCAACCCATATAAAGGTCAAAGTGTCGACTCTGTTGTCACGATGCTGCGTAAAGATTGGGGTGTCACCGATAGCGTAGGCCTTAAAGAACTGCTGGATACCCTCAAATCTTCAGACAGGGAGTACAAGGCTTGGGACTGGGGGCGTGGCGTCTATATCGCATGGGCAGGTCTGCGTGCTGGCTACACGACTCGCGAAGAAGTCGATGCTTACATCTCTTCGCTCGTACCTCTGGCACAGGCCAAGTATGCAGACTGGAATGCTTACTTCGATGACTTCCTCGCTGGCTGTAAGGATTTTGATCCCGAAGATACATATGGTACTGCAGAAGATATAGAGAAGGGAGTCAAAGAGCTTCTTGAGAATAAAGCATCGATCTACAAGGTCGTGCCCTTCAAGTAGTCCTTTCCTGACTCTCTAAAAAGCACTGAGGCGGTGCCCCATGCGTGGGGCACCGCCTCGGCTTTTTATGTGAATGCGTCTCTACTGATTAGTAGTGGGGCGTGGGGACACTTGCTTGCATCCAGTAGGTCGAGGGTGAGGCTACCGAGCTGATGCGTACATGGTCTGCATCACCCGAGATCGGCTCGATGGAGTAGGGCGAGTGGCTTGTGACAGACTGTAGATACCAGTCGAAGGCGCGGTGACCGAAGAGCCAAGAGATATCCTTCTGGATGATGCGCGTCGTGTGGAACTGCGAGGGCTGTCCGTAGATCGACGTGAAGTCCATGTAGTAGCTCCCCCAACTCTTATCCAGCCAGTAGGTGATCTGGAAGAAGAGCGAGATCTTCGGCATCATGGCACTCGTGCGACCGAAGTACACGTCCGTGCCGAAGCTACCAGGATATACGTCACCCTGCTGCGTCTCCTGCACCTGCGTGAAGAGGTTCAGTGCATCAGTACCTGCCGTCGCCGAGCTCGCATAGGAGAGGATGGTGTACTGCTCCGAGAGGTCATACGTCCCTGTGTAGAGGCTGGAGGTCTGCTTGCCGTCCTGTGTCGTGACGGCCGTCTTATCAGCATTGAGCTCCAGTGTACGGAGGGTATCTGAGCCGATGGTGAAGGGCGTCAGCAGGCGTAGCCCCTTGTCAGTGAAGGCGAAGGGTAGCAGCTTCTGCTCATTGTCATAGCGTACCCAGAGCTGGCGTGCAAAGCCGAAGATCGATACAGCGACCTCCTTGCCTCCGAGCTGAAGGGGAGCAAGTGCCTTACCCTTCAGAGCCTGCTGGCTCTCGGTGATCTTGGTGAAGTAGCTATTAGGATTCTCATCGACGCGCGTCAGCTGCATCTCTCCCTGCGTATGTCCACCGCGTAGGGTGATCGTCCGCCCATCTTCGCTGACACGTAGGACCGTGAAGTCGAAGTCGCCATCGTAAGCTACAGGGATCCCCCACTGAGGATTGGAATACTGGTGCAGAGCATCATTGAAGGTGTCGAAGGTCAAGCGTACCCCACCATTCTGAGAGAAGTGGTAGCTGGAGGTAGCAGGAGTCTGCGACTCTTCGGAGAAGATCGTGACCTCGTTGTCGGAGGTGAACTTGAGGCTGAGGTTGAGCCCACCGTATTGTCCCTTTCCCGGGACGAGCGTCAGCATCCAGCCATGCTCACTGGAGCGTAGGAGCTGACGTAGGCTCTGGGTGTCCTTGGCGATAGCTGTCGAGACGTAGTTATCACCACTGGGCATGTCCTCGTACATCCGGCAGGATGTGAAGAGCGTGAAGAGGCCTAAGGCCAAGATATGGTAGTAGCGCATAGTTAGTAGCCGTTAGGATATTTGGTGAAGTCCATTGATGCGACCAGAGGGAGGCGCTTCTGGGCCTCGGCACGTATCTTGTCGAGGTCGGCAGAGTACTCGGAGCGGAGGTACTCCTTCATGATAGCCACCTTCTTCTCGATGATCTCTCGACCGGTATACTTGGCGTCGGAGCGGTTCTTGCCTTCGGCACCCTTGAGACGGTCTGCCCACTCGCTGTCGCTGTCGAGGATGTAGTAGGCGAAGAGTTCGGCGAAGTCTTCGTCAGCATCGGTGCTGGCGTAGTCACTGACGAAGCCGGCATAGCTCGCATTCTGCCCCGTACGCCACCAGTAGCTGAAGGCATCCTGCTTCTGATACTCGAGTGCGGAGAGCTTGTCGAACTCAGGTGGGTAGGCTCGCTCTTCGTGAAGCGTGTGAGCCGATTCGTGGAAGAGTACGCTGATGTAGTCCGCACGCACAGTACCCGTGTACTGCGTATTCAGCTCATTGATGTTGTAGATCCAGATCATCCCCTGTGGAGCTGCACCAGCCATACGGCGGTCGATGGCGTAGCCTGAGGAACCGAAGAGGTTCAGATACTTGATTGTGTGGGTCTGTAGATAGCCCTCGGGAGTAGAGGCTTCGTAGACCTGGAAGAACATATACTCGATGAGGTTGAGGTACTCCAGCGCCTTCTCTTCCTTGACTGGAGCGAGGAGATAGCGGCGGTCTGTGACCTTGTCATCGTAGCGGTAGGCGATATCGACATTGTACTTCTTCGCGAAGGCCTGCTGGATATAGCGGTCGAGGCGAGGCAAGCTACTGACTGTCGTGCTCGCGACGACCTGCCGACTGGGTTGTACATAGTCTATATCAGCGTCGCAACCCGTGAGCCCTGTGAGTACGAGGGCTGCAAGGGGGAGAAATAGCTTCTTCATAGCGCGTAGTCAATTAGTTGGTAGTCGGATTGGGAGTGATAGCGCCCTTCGTCGCCTGGCTGGGAAGCTGGATGGCGTGGCGAGGATCGCGACCAGGGAGCTTGTCCTGGACGATGTAGCGGTAGCCATTATTGAGGCGGCGGTAGATGGGGATACCGAAGCGCTTGATATCCTGCCAGCGCAGACCTTCGTGCATGGTGAGGATGCGGCGGCACTGCAGGAGGTGCTGCAGGAGGGCATTCTCCTCATCCGAAGCGATGGTGAAGTGCGCATTGAACGCCTTGCGGATCGAGGCCTTCCCTTCGGAGTCGATGGGGAGAGCAGAGTAGAAGGCGACGATCTCCTGTTGGGTGAAGGTCTTCTGGCGTGAGTTGTTCTCCCCGTCGTTGAGGTAGTTCGTAGTCCAGAGGTTCATATCCTCGATAGCAGAGGCGTAGTGACTGCTACCCAGATGGAGCTTAGCTTCGGCACGTACCAGCAGCGTCTCGTCGGTGGTGAAGGGTGTCTCTATTGTCTGGATGCTATTACTGGGGAAGGTGGGGAGCTTAGGCTGGACCGTCTTGTTGATATTTCCCTCGGTATAGATGAAGGGCTGGAACCAATAGGGATCCTTAGTACCCCAGATGTTCTTTGCGAAGAGGGTCTCGGTGAGCGTCAGCTCCTGCGACTGCGTGAAGCGCGTATTGTAGTAGGCCGTCCCACCCGTCACGAGCCATGGGTAGTAGCTGTAGGTGGGGACGGTAAGCAGGTTCGCAGGGTTGCTGATGTCGTAGTAGGCCAGTGCGAAGGAGGCATCGGTACGAGGGATGCTGTAGAAGGCCTTCCAGTTGCGTAGGACGAGCTTGGGATCGGAGCCCAGCACCTTGTCTGCATGTGCTATCGCCTCCGCCCACTTCTGATAGTAGAGGAAGAAGCGTGCGGCGAAGGCATGGGCAGAGGCTGCGGTGAAGTGGAACTTCTTCTCCTTGTCCGTATAGTTCGAATACTTCTCCAGAAGTGGAATCCCAGCCTCAAGGTCAGCAGCGATCTGCTCATAGGTCTCCGCCATCGTACCGCGAGGGTAGTTGGGCTGGAGGTTGACTACGCGCTTCTTGATGTAGGGAATGCCAGGATCCGTGGAGCTGGACGAGGGGTCGTAGGGCAGGCAGAAGAGGTTGGCCAGACAGAAGTGTCCATAGGCACGAGCCAAGAGAGCCTCCCCCTTGATACCCTGTAGCTCCTCTTTATCCCCCCCGAGAGCCTCTATATCCTCCAGCGCTTCGTTGGCATGCGCTATGGAGTTATAGGTATTCTGCCAGATGAGGTAGGGCGCATCATAGAGCCCGTCAGAGTTTACGATGGTTTCCCAGTAGGCGGCTTTCTCACAGAACTGATTCGTGTAAGGGTTATTCACCCCGTCATCCTGGATGTTGTCAGAGGAGAGCTCCGTGAGGTACGCAATCGAAGAGGTCGAGTAAGCGCTACCAAGGAGCTTCTCTATCTTGCTCGCATTGTCGGGCTCGACGAGCGAGGAGTAGGGGTTCTCATCGAGGAACTTGTTGCATGATGTCATCGACAGGACGAGCGTGACACCAAGGCTTAGAATCGTGATTGGCTTCATAGCTTCTAAGTATTTCGATGACTACATACCCACCGTACAGGTGAAGATGAGCGAGTGTGGAGTATAGGCGTAGGGGAGCGCACCGTTGAGCTTCTTATCTGAGTAGATGAGGAAGAGGTTGGAGGCCTGCAGCTTCAGATCGACAGAGGAGAGGAAGCTCTTCGTGAGGAGGCTCTTGGGGATGGAGTAGCCGAGTGATACGTCACGCAGCTGGATGTAGTCGCAGCGAGCGATACGTACGTCGGAGTAGTCGTAGGTCGTGTAGGCCTGCGAGAGATTGGGGTAGCGGTTACGCTGGTCTGCCGTGGGGATGGAGGGGACGTTGGTGTGCTCTTCATCACCAGGGGCCTTCCAGCGGCGGTTGAACTCATGCCCGAGGACCTCGTAGTCGTAGTAGGTGGTGCTGAACTCAGCTGGCAGGCGCTTGATACTACCGAAGGAGTAGAGGATATAGGCGCTCAGCGTGAAGTTGCCGATGCGGAAGCTATTGTTGAGCCCCCCTTGGTCGGTAGGTGTGAGCGTACCCGAGTACTTGAGGTAGTCAAGATCCTCCGTAGCACTGAAGTTGATGTGGTCACGCTCGATCTGTCCCTTGCTGTTGTAGAAGAGGGGGAAGCCTTCGCTTGACAGCTTGTAGAAGGGGATAGAGAAGACCGATGCCAGAGGATAGCCTTCGCGGGCAGCACCACTTGAGGAGCTTACCAGCGTGGAGACGTCTGACTGCGAGAGGAGCTTCGTCACCTTATTCGTATTGCGAGCGTAGGAGAAGGACGTCGTCCAAGAGAAGTTCTGCGTCTTGACGTTCTGCGTCGTCAGCGAGAGCTCGACACCCTTAGCTTCCATGGAGGCCACATTGCCGTAGGGCTTGAAGAAGCCCCCCGTACCCTGATTGTAGGAGATGTCTACGAGGTCACGACCCTGACGCGAGAAGAGGCTGAGCGATACGCCGATGCGATCCTTCAGGAGTCCGAAGTTGAGGTTCCAGTTCAGCTCATACATCTTCTCATAGGTGAGGTCGTGGTTAGCGGGCTCACTGATATAGAGCGAGGGGGAGCTGTGGTCGCCTGGGCGGAAAGGTAGGTAGCCCTTGATGCGCTGGTAGGAGTTGTAGACGGAGGGGAGTGTCCCAGTCATCCCGTAGGAGAGACGCGTGGAGAGTGAGGAGAGGGGGCTGAGGCTGGGGAAGAAGGATTCGCTTGAGACGTCCCAGCCGAGGGCTACGTTCCAAGTGGGGATCCAGCGTACCAGACGAGACTTCCCGAAGCGGTTCGTCCCTTCGTAGCGGAAGGAGCCATCGAGGGTATAGCGACCGAGGTAGCTATACGAGAGGTTCCCGAGGAAGGAGACATTACGATAGATCGTCGTCGAGCGCGAGTAGTAGTTGTTGCGACGATCATGGAGCCAGTGGAAGAGCATAGGGTCGAAGGTGCTCAGCTGACCGATCTCGAAGTTCACCCCATACTCATTGTGCCAGCCATTACGCTCGAGGTAGTCGTAGAGGTCTGTACCCCCGACGAGCGTCAGAGCATGCTTGCCCTCAGCGAAGGTGTCGGTATAGGTAGCACGGGCCTGTAGGTCGAAGCGGCGTGAAGCATACTCCTGGATGGTGCGGTAGCCTCCATGAGGCATGACAACCCGTGGTACGGCATAGACGTCATCGGCAGGCTTGTAGAGGTAGCTATTGCGGTCGCGGATAAGACGCTTGTTCATCGCACGGAAGCGCTCAGAGGCGTTGGATTTCTCTGTGCGGATGAATTCCGTCAGGTCATTGTAGTACTGGATCGAGCCGAGGAGCGAAGCGTTGAACTTCGTCGAGGGGCGGTAGGCTATCGAGGCCTGCAGACGGACGTTCACAGCATCGACATCGCGGTAGTTCTGGTTCATCTCCTCCTTGATGTTGTAGGGAGCGAACTCGTAGAGGTAGTACTGCGTGGGATCCATCGTACGGGAGAGCGTCTGTGCTACCGAGAGGGGTGTGAAGTCTCCACCATCATGGTCGCGGGTGTAGGATGCATTGACGATCGTCCCGAAGGTCCAGTACTTGTGTGGCTTGAAGGTGGCGTTGAGGTTGAAGAAGTAGGTGTTCTCCGACTGTACCTTAGCCCACCCTGGGTCAATGGTAGCACCGAGTGAGGCGTAGAAGTTCGATACCTGTCCGCCAGATGCCAGCGAGACCGTGTGCTGATGACGGATGCTGTGCTGGAAGAGCTCCTTGAACCAGTCGGTATTGCGCATCTCAGCTTCTTGTAGGTAGCGGGTGCGGCCCTCGAGGGTGTTGTCTTGTAGGTACTCCTTATTCTTATACTTGATCGCGTTGTCGTACATCAGCCCGTAGACCCCGTAGCGCGTCTGGTAGAGCACGGTCTCGGGAGAGAGGCTACCACCACCCTCAAGCTCCTTGAGTACCGACATCTGGTCCTGCGAGTTGAGGATGTTAAACTCGCGGTAGGAGGGGATGAAGCGGTAGGTAAGCTGTGAGGTATAGGTGAAGCGGTTGATGCCTTGGCCTGCATGGCGGGTGCGCACGGAGATCACACCACCGGTAGCTTGGTTCCCATAGAGGGCCGTTGCCGAGGCATCGGTGATGACAGTGAAGCTCTCGATATCGCGCTCGGAGAGCCCAGGGAGAGCCGCGGCGATGAGGCGCTTGGCGTCGGTGGAGGCGAGGTCGGCGGTGTTGAACGTGCTGTCTTGCTTATAGACGACACCATCGATGACCCAGAGCGGATAGTACTTGGTCTGGATAGAGGTCGTCTGACGCATAGTCGTCACCGTAGAGCCCTTCTGCTGCTCTTCACCATCCTCGAGGGTAATCTCGAGGGGGGTAGTTGTAGCAGGGGCTTCGGTGGTCTTCTTGCCCGTGAGGGTGAAGACGAGGACGGATTTCTCCGGGACTTGGAGGGAGAACTTCCCTTCCTTGTCGGTCGTCGTGTGCGTGGAGTTATCGAGCTTGACCGTGACAGATACCTTCGGCAGAGGCGTACCTCTGGAGTCAAGTACCTTCCCTTGGACAAGGATCGTCTGGGCACAAACGGCCGTCACGGAGCCGATGAGTAGCATCAGACTCACGATGAGGTTACGTAGCTGGGTTCCCATAATCTGTAGAGACATTGGTAGGTTAGTGCTTCAGTGCATCTCACTCCCTTTATATAAAGAATAGGGCTGGGGTGAGGTACAAGAGCAAATGTAAATAAAAAGATAATACGTTGTATTCCTTTTCAATAGCTACTTATATCCTATATAATTTAAGGAAATGAGTGCGTTGTCTGGTTTTGATTTAGGGAATTCGGTCCACCTATTAGGGAGGGATAGACATCGGAAAAGGGAAGGGACGTCCTACCTCCGAGGTGTGGGTGCGGAGTGCTTTGGGGTAGGAGGAGAACTGACCCAAAAGGAGTAGGTAAGGCAACCAGTACTGGTCGACGAAGTGACCAGTACTGCTTCGTATAGGTGACCAGTACTAGTCCCGGTCGCAACCAGTACTGGTCAGATCGCCGACCAGTACTGGTTCATTTTGCTCGCTCTTGTAGTGTCTGGGAAGTAGCTCTATGGTAGAGATTTATGAAGGCGATAATTTGTGTATCAAACTCGTTTGTTTGAGGAGGGCATCACTCCCCTTCAGGCGCTCTGATCTACCTATATAATAGAGGCACACCAAGGCTGGTCATTTGACCTATACCTTGGTGTGCCTCTTGCTGTGTCTTTGGGGTGGTTAGCTCAGCGGATCCTCATCTTCGGCGGGCTTGTAGCGCTGGGCATCGAAAGAGGGGGCGGTTGGTTTTGCTCCTCCCTGGTGGTCGGTGGCGGGAGCCGTCTGATGGATGCGTACCCTGAGCGCCACGATCTCTGTGCTGGTGCTTACTCGCCCTTCGCGGTCGGTCTCACGTACGTACTCGATACGACCAGCGATGGAGATGAGTGCTCCAGTGTGCAGATGCTCCAGCGCTATCCCTGCTTGACCGCGCGCGATGATGCGATGATAGAGTCGCTGGAGGTAGGGACGACCACCTTCGCGCCCCGTGACTTCCTCCTCGGTCTTGAGGCGCAGGCGCACCTCAGGGAAGTCGGGTGCCAGATAGTGCACGCTCGGCTCTTCGGTGAGCTCACCCGTGAGGATGACTTGATTGGTCGGGGGGAGTTGGGGCATAAGTGCTTAGCGGTTGAGGACCTTGTTCTTCGCGATGACGGCGACGTAGTCCTTGAGGTAGTTGGGCGTCCAGTAGGCTGTGTCGACAAAGTCTTCACGCTCGAAGGCTGCCGTGGCAAGGGCGACCATGGCCTTCGCTGTGGGGGCAAAGCCTTCGTCCCATACTTCATAGCTGTGCTCTGGCCACAGATCACGGGCCTTTGTCGCGCCATTACCGATGAGTATAGGGTCTGGAGCAGCGCCGAAGATAGGTGCTTCGGGGGAGAGGATCGCAGCGAAGTCATCTTGCTTGCGCTCTCCCGTGTGGGTGAACTCTGCGGCATAGACCTCCATTCGTCGGGCATCCAGCAGAGGGAAGAGCGTAGCGGTACGACCCTCGGGGAGTGCGCACTGTGCTTGATGCGCCAGCAGCTCCAGCGTGTCAATAGCGATGAGGGGGACGCTATAGCCGAGGCAGAGGCCCTTGGCAAGCGAAGCCCCGATACGCAGTCCCGTGTAGCTACCAGGGCCTGCACTCACAGCGATAGCCGAGAGGGTAGCCCCTTCGTGACTACGGAGTGCCTCGAGCAGCTCGTCGACCATGGGGGCAAGGGCTGCGGCGTGCCCACCTTCGGGGGACTCAGCTTCGCGTGAAGCGAGTATTTCTTTACCACGACCGAGGGCGGCGCTGCACTTCGTCGTGGAGGTCTCTATACAAAGGATCATAGGTGATAGTGGATCGATCTCTGGGTAGATTAGTCGAGGATGAGCTCTACGGGGCAGTGGTCAGAGCCGTAGATCTCCGTATGGATGGCGGCACCCTGCAGGCGGGGAGCGAGGCGCTCGGAGGCGACGAAGTAGTCGATACGCCAACCTGAGTTGCGCTCACGGGCCTTGAAGCGGTACGACCACCACGAGTAGATGTCCGCTTGGTCGGGATAGAAGTAGCGGAAGGTGTCGATGAAGCCTGCATCCAAAAGCTCCTGCAGCTTGCCGCGCTCTTCGTCAGTGAAGCCTGCATTGCGGCGGTTGGACTTGGGGTTCTTCAGGTCAATCTCCTTGTGCGCTACATTGAGGTCGCCGCAGATGATGACGGGCTTCTTCGCATCCAGCCCCTTGAGGTACGAGCGGAAGGCGTCTTCCCAGGTCATGCGGTAGTCGAGGCGACGGAGGTCGTCCTGCGAATTCGGTGTGTAGACCGTGACGAGGTAGAAGTCGGGATACTCGAGGGTGATGACGCGACCCTCTTGGTCGTGCTCCTCGATGCCGATGCCGTAGCTGACGCTGAGAGGCTCATGACGGGTATAGATAGCGGTACCAGAATAGCCTTTCTTCACGGCATAGTTCCAGTAGCTAATGTAGCCGGGCAGATCGGCATCAAGCTGACCCGCCTGCATCTTCGTCTCTTGTAGGCAGACGAAGTCAGCATCTAATTCTTTGATGATATCGGGAAAACCCTTGGTGAAGACGGCACGCAGGCCGTTGACATTCCAGGAGATGAACTTCATTCGGATAGGAGTTCTTTGTGATTAGTCTTTGTAGGTGGTGGGGTCTTCGATGCCAGCCTCGAGCATAGCCTCACGGCGCTCGATGCAGGTGCCACACTGGCCACACTGCACATCTCCGCCTTCGTAGCAGCTCCAGGTCTCGGCGTAGTTGATGCCGAGTGCCTTGCCATGGCGAGCGATCTCACCCTTACTTATATCGGTATAGGGGGCTATGACCTCGACGCCATTGCTTGTGCCAGCGGCGATAGCCTCGTGCATCGGGCGGATGAAGGAGGCACGGCAGTCGGGATAGATAGCGTGGTCACCGAAGTGATTGGCGATATATACGCGCTTTAGGCCTCGGCTCTCAGCGAGACCAGCAGCGATGGAGAGCATGATGCCATTGCGGAAGGGTACGACTGTCGCAGCCATATTCTCCTCGTCGTAGCTCCCCTTGGGGATCTCACCGCCACCCTGAAGAAGAGCGCTTCGGAAGTACTGTCCCATGAAGCCGAGAGGGATCGTTAGGTGCTCGATACCAAGGCGCTCACAGTGCAGGCGAGCGTAGGGGATCTCCTGTGCGTTGTGCTTAGACCCGTAGTCGAAGGATATGGCCAGCGCGATATTCGCCTGATATTCGTAGAGGAGGGTGACGCTGTCCATCCCTCCCGAGAGGACGATGAGTCCGTCTTGCTGAGGCATATAGTCGAAGTTAGAGGAAGAAGCTCAGGAGGATCTGAGCAGATATGATACGTACGAACATCCCCACGGGATAGACGATAGCATAGGCTACGGAGCTGGAGCGTGACTCGTTGATGGACATCGCATAGTCCAGCGCCATGGAGTTCGCCATCACGCCACAGAGCATCCCGACAGTCTCGGCATGCGTCTTCTTATAGCCGAAGAGCGAGAGAAGCCCGACAGCCATCGTCGGGAGGTAGGTGATGAGGAAGCCCAAGCCAATCCAGAGCAGGCCATCTCCGTGGATGATCATCTCGAAGAAGTGCTCACCACTGGCCAGACCCAGTCCAGCGAGATAGATGATGATGCCGAGCTGCTTGATGAGCTGCGTGGCACTATTACTCATATAGGTCGCGATGCGTAGGCGTGCACCGAAGGCCCCCATCAGGATACCCACGATGATAGGCCCCCCAGCGAGCCCGAGCTTGATCGGCATGCTCAGTCCAGGGATAGCTAAGGGGATCGAGCCGAGGATACAGCCTACGGCGAGGCCGAAGAAGAAGCTGAAGAGCTTCGGCTTGTCGAGGACATTGATTGAGTCCCCGAGGAACTTCGAGGCACGCTCGATCTCCTGCGCTTCACCTACCACCGAGAGGCGGTCACCAAGCTGCAGGTGTAGGTCGGGCGTAGCGAGGATCTCGATACCAGCACGGTCGATACGCGTGATGTTGATCCCGTACTGATTGCGCAGGCGTAGGGCACCGAGCTTAGCGCCATTGACCTTGGAGTTTGTGATGATGATACGCTTGCTGACGAGCTGGGAGTCGATAGCGTCCCAGTCGATGTCGGGGCGGTTCCAGTCGCGGCTCTCAGCACGGCGACCGAAGAACTGCTCCATCTCCTCGACGTCCTCAGGGTGTACCAAGACCAAGAGGTGGTCACCCTCGTGGAGTACCGTCTGTGAGGAGGGGATGATCAGCGTATCACCACGCCAGATGCGCGAGATGATGAAGTGCTTCTCCTCGAGGCGTACGGCTTCGAGGATGGTCTTACCGAAGAGAGCTTCGTTCGTGAGCTCCAGCTCGGTGATATAAGTATTGCGGGAGTTGTCCTGCTCATTGCGCTTGTGGCGCTTCGGATCAAGGATATTGAGGGTCAGTATGGCGAGGATCATCCCGACGACACCGAGAGGGTAGGTGAGGGCGCAGCCGAGCGCAAGGTCAGCGACTTGGCGGGCACCGGCAGAGCCGAGGGCGTCCTGCATCGTGCTCTGTACGGCTGCGAGCATCGGTGTATTCGTTACAGCACCAGCCATGATCCCGAGCATGTTTGGCATCGAGATACCGCATATATAATGTAGGGCGACCACGACGGTGAGGCCGAGGCCGATGACCATAAGGCCTAACGTATTATATAGTACACCCTGACTCTTGAGCGAAGGGAAGAAGGACGGCCCCACCTCAACACCGAGGGCGTAGACGAAGAGTGCCAAGCCAAGGGTCTGGGCAAAGCTATTCATCTCGGGGTCGACTCGCACGCCGAAGTGAGCGGAGAGGATCCCGACGAAGAATACAAAGGTGATGCCGAGAGATATCTTACCCACGCGCAGCTTGCCGAGCAGGATGCCTACGGCAGAGACGAGGGTGAGCCATACAAGGGTCTCCAGCACCGAGGGGGCGATGAAGACATCGTGTAGCCACGAATTGAAAGCTTGCATTATAAAGTACTGAAGTCTTGGGGAGCTTCGCCCATTCACAAGGGCTTAGCCAGCGCAAAAGTACCACTTTTATAGCGATCCTTCTTCTCTGCCGTTTGGTTGTGGACTGGTGATTTTCTATCTCCTAGTAGCATGAAATACGCTGGGATCTCCGTAGGCTAATCGTATCAATGGTCTCATATTGTTATATGAGTACGTGGGTAGAGCTATTAGGATGGCGAAGAAAGCTATATAGCTTTGGCTCGATTCCTATATAGCTTTCGGTGTGAAGTGACCTCTATTAGGTTGTTGCTCCGCGTAGGGATAAAACTTGTGGGCGAGTGGCAGATAAGTTTGGACTACGTACGTGGCTCTAATATCTACGTATGTGGATATTTGGATTTACGTATCTGGTCTTTAAGGCTACGTACATAGACAGAGAAAAACCACTATGGGAAGGTGCTTTTTTCTTCACGAGAACAATGCTTTTCCATCCGCTGGATAAGAGGAATACGCGTGATAAAGCGAAGGGCTTGTGTATCACTTCGGAGGGGCATATCGGGGAGCTGGACGTGCCTGGGGCACTATTAATTGGGAGCTTGCGCATTGCGCGTATGGTATCAAGAAGGGTGGCTAAGGTGCTCTAAGGTGCGGCTAAGCTTACCCAATAATCGGTAGACGCTGCCTTGATATGCTCTTCTGATTTTGATGCGAAAGCCCCCAAGTCGTCGTAATAACGGCCGTCTTTCTAAATTATTTTACTATGGGTAAATCTCTTGTTGATCAGTGGTTTGAGGGGTGATTGGCACCTATCTGCTAAGGTCTGCCTGTTTGCATGTTTTATCTTTTCCCCTACATTTGCTACTCCAATTGCGGGGTATACTACCTCGGAATGGAGGTTCTTCCGTATTTCAGATAGTCTCCTTTATGAAGAGTTGCACTGTAGTTTCAAGGGAGATGGGTATTCTAATTTTAATCTATGAAACAGATTGAAACCAGTGGGGCTCGTGCCCCGTATGAGGCCCCTTGGGCCGAAGTTTATGGTGTTGCCTTAGGGCAAAGCATCCTGATCTCTGGTAGTGGTACGTTGCCAGATGGTCTCGAAGAAGGGGATGAAGATACCTTCCTTCCCGCATCATAATAACCCTATAAATTTATTCTGTATAGAGATGAATTTACTACGTATCTACGGTGCTACCCTGATCGTCGCTCTGACGATGGGGATGAGTGCTTGTAAGAATGAAGAATCACCTGCGACGACTCCTGCAGCAAGCGAGGTCGCCAGCAGTGGCCAAAAGATTTCCTTCGATGTTGAGATCGAGGGTCTTCCCTCAGACGAAGTCCGTCTGCTCCTCCAGGAGAATATCGTTAACAATAAGCACACCGGCCTGAAGTTCGCTTGGAATGTCGGTGATAAGGAGAAGCTCTATCTCGCCTTCAAACAGGAGAGTGGGTCTTCTCAGTCGGCTTCGGGGCGTATGGCGGTTCGTGAGAGCTCGCTCACCATCCTCGCGAAGGAAGGCAACCACTATAAGGCGCGTGTTGATGTCACGGCGCCGAACGGATTTGATCCTGCGGCAGCGAATGTCGTCGTAGCGGGCGCTATCGGTGTCAAGGGTATTGACGCTACCACGGGTCGCGCTTCGATCCCTGGGCCTCGCTATTTCTACGACGCTGGCGAAACCTATACCCTCCCGATGTACTTCGCTCCTACGCGACTTCGTACTAAGGTAGAGAATGGGCAGAGAGGCTACTATGCCGACAACCTGACCTTCCGCTTCTATGGAGCGGTGGTCGGAGCTACGATCGATAACACGCAGGGGAATATGCTCTACTCCCCACACGAGATCACTATGAAGACAGGGGCTCTCACGACCGAAGGGGAGATAAATCTCTTTAACTTCGAAACTGATGCAAACAATCAGTCTGTACCCAAGTGGACGACGACGCAGGATGCTAATACAACTCAGCGTGTCTACTTTGAGCAGGGGGATGTCGCTGTGGGAAAGAAGCGTACGTACTACTTCTGGGCTGTGCCAACCAAGTTTGAAGGCCGTCGTGAGATGACTATGGAGTTCCGTACCGATGCTCATGACGAGAAGCTTGGAGAGACCGCTGATGATATCTCTACGAAGTGGCGCGTTAAGCAGCTTGCTATGGGTAAGGTACACCGATTCCAGACGGCTATCCCTGCCCCGAAGGGAGAGTTAATCATCTCCGAGGTCTTTATCGGGGATGATGAATATGCAACAGCTTGGGAGTTTTACAATCCAACGAATCAGGCTGTTGATCTGAGTGATTATTCGCTCCAGCGTTATGATCAAAGGTCGAATGGGAGTTATCCATCGAGCCCCGACTTTACTACGCCTCTCATTCCTGAGCTGGGTATTAATACAATTCATGTAGATAATGTGAATAACTCGGCTGGTGGTAAGACGCTGAAGTCGTCTAAACTCGGCCCTCACAAGACAGTCGTCTATTTGTCTACTAAGGTTATGCTTTTCCTTTCGAAGGCAAGATTCCAGGCACGTAAGGGGCTGGCTTATATCATCGGCTTTGGTGGTGGTCAGACGCCTTATGATGCAAGGTCAACTTGGCCCAAGGCCTTCCACTCAAAGAGAACTACTCGCTATCTCTTGGTGAAGAATGAGAAGGGTGCTACGGTACCTGTTGATGCATTCTTCTGGTATGAGGATGGCTCTCCTGCTCGCTATCCTACAGCTACCTTTATGCGTAAGCCAGGGCGTGACCTGCCTCGTCCACGTATGCAGCTCAAGTCCAACTCTGACTGGATCATGCGTGAGCGTAAGGAGGGGCTTGACTGGGGCTTCCGCTTTGGTTACTATTACGACGGTGAGCGCTTGAGTGGGTTTGCCCATGGGGCTCACTGGCTTGATGATCAGACGATAGGGGCCAATCCTCCCATAGATAACAACAAGAATGGCTACCTCAAGGAAAGACCTCTCTTTGCTCCAGACTTCACTACTGGAGAAATGGACTTTACCCAACTAAAGGGGCAGTCTAAGACACGTCCGTATACCCCTCCTAAGTGGTGGACGAAGGAGCGTGCTGAGGCTGCAGACCGTTAGTAGGTAGTCAATTCCCTACAATATAACATTATCCCCCGTGTGGTGCTTATCACTGCACGGGGGATAGTCATATCTGGGCGTAGCCCTCTTCTGGAGTGTGGCGTATGGTAGGCATGGGGAGGGGAGATAAATAGGTATATACTACCCGCATGTATCATTAACGGCACTGGGTGATATCATGGAGGTATGGAGAGTGAGGCTGGGCGGATTGCGTAGCCCCCCCACGTGTGTATACCCTTATTGTTGTAGCGTATGAATGATGTAGTGGTTTGATATTTTTACTTTTCATTACCTTCATGCACCAAGTATCGGGTAAACGCATACCCGAGCTATGGGTTCGCAAGTATCGTTGAATGTCTCCATGCGGAGAGTTACATCGATCTCCCATGGGGCGAAATTATCCCATTCGCCTATGAAACAGGTCGAAACAAATCGGCTTAGAGTCCCGTACGAAGCACCCCAAGCCGAGTTCCTCCCAACTGCCCTCGGGCAGAGTATCTTGATCTCTGGTAGTGGCTCACTTCCAGATTCTCTCGATGAAGGTGATGAAGACACCTTCCTTCCCAATCCCTAATCTCACATTCTTATTAAGCAAATGGTATGAATCTACTGCGTACCTACGCTACAGCCCTGCTTGTCATCTTGACTATGGGGGTGAGTGCATGTAGGAGAGATGAGCTGTCAACCCCTCTTCCCACGCCAAGTGAAGAGGCTAATGGTGGCAATAAGATCTCATTTAATGTAGATATCGAAGGGCTTCCAGCAGAAGACCTTCGTATGATCCTTCAGGAGGAAATGGATGGCAATAAGCATGCAGGCCTGAAGTTCGTCTGGCATCCAGGGGATACAGAGGTTCTCTGGCTTGCCTTTAAGACGGAGAGTCGCACCCCGGGCACTGTCGGTGGCGCGCTCTACGTTCGTCAAAGTACCCTCACTATTCTCGGACGGGAGGGGACTCGCTACAAAGCTCGTGTCGATGTGAATGCTCCCGCAGGTCTTGACCCCGAGCAGGATGAAGTCTTCGTGGCTGGAGCTATCGGTGTCAAGGAGATTGACGGGTTTACGGGGCGCGCTGTAGTCCCAGGTCCGAGCTACTTCTATGACAAGGGGAAGAGCTATGTCCCTCCTATGTACTTCGCTCCTACGCGACTTCACTCAAAGGTAGAGGGTGGGGTGAGAGGTTACTATGCCGACAACCTGACTTTCCGCTTCTATGGTGCGATGGTCGGTGCTACGATCGACAATACGCAGGGCAATATGCTCTACTCTCCCCATGAGATCACGATGCAGACCGATGCTCTCACGACCGAAGGGGAGATGAGCCTCTTTGACCTTGAGACGAATAGCGATGGTCTGTCCGTACCTAAGTGGACGACGAAGCAGACTGTAGACTCCCTGAAGCGCGTCTACTTTGAGCAGGGGGATGTCGCAGTGGGGGAGAAGCGTACATACTACTTCTGGGCTGTTCCCTCAAAGTTTGACGGCCGTCGTGAGATGACTATGGAGTTCCGAACGGACGCTTATGATAGCGTGCTTGAGGAGACTGAAGCTGAGATTACGACGAAGTGGAAGGTTAAGCAGCTTGCTGCAGGTAAGGTGCATCGCCTTTTGCTGGAGCTCCCTGCGCCAAAGGGTGAGTTGATTATTACAGAAGTCTTCATCGGCGGAGGAGAGGGTGCTACGGCTTGGGAGTTCTATAATCCCACGAATGCGATAGTAGACCTTCGTGACTATTCCCTTCAGCGTTACGATCTACGCTCTGATGGGAGTTATCCCACTGATGCTGATTTTATTACGCCTCTCGCTTTCAAGGCGGGCTTTGATGCAGTCCATATAGACAAAGCAAATAAGTTGGGTACAGAGTCCTATAAGCTCCTTCCCCATAAGTCTGTCGTCTATTTGTCCACTGGAGTCATGCTCTTCCCCTCGAAACAAAGGTTAGAGGCGCGTGAAGGTTTAGCTTATGTTATCGGGTTTGCCTCAGACCTCAAGGCATCTTTCATGCTTCCCAATAACCCCAAAAAGACTTGGCCTCAAGCCTTTTACTCTAAGAAGTCTACTCGCTACCTCTTGGTGAAGAATGAGAATGGCAATACGGTGCCTGTCGATGCCTTCTTCTGGTACGAAGATGACTATCCAGCCCACTATCCTACGGCTATACTTATGCGTAAGCCTGGCCGAGACCTGCCACGTAGGTACATGCAGCTTAAGTCCAACTCTGACTGGATCATGCGTGAGCGTAAGGAAGGGCTTGATTGGGGCTTTCGCTTCGGTTACTATTATGACCGTGAGCGCCTTGGTGGATTTGCCCATGGGGCACACTGGCTTGATGATGTGTCAACAGGAGCTCACGTTTCGGAGAATAATGACCTGAATGGCTACCTCAAGCAAAGACCTCTATTCGCTCCAGACTTCCGTACGGGCGATTTGGACTTCGATGATCTGAAGAAGCAGTCCAAGACACGTCAGTATACTCCCCCGATGTGGTGGACGAAGGAGCGTGCTCAGGCCGCAGACCGTTAGTCGGTAGCAAAGCTCTATATATTCAATAATTATCCCCCGTGTGGTGCTGAGCACTACACGGGGGATAATTGTATATAGGTATAGCCCTCTTGCATAAGGTATCGTATGCCTCTCTACGACATAGTGATGCGAATCTATATTGGTCGCTGGGTGAACCTATATTGCTCGTGAAGTGAACCTATATAGGTCGCGCTGTTGACCTATATAGGTTCACTCCGTGACCAATATAGGTTGATACTCCTCCACCATACAGCTTCTTCTTTTACCCTCTTGTAGAAGGGGTTTGACGGGCATTATAAAGTCTGGGGTACACTGGTGATTTTCCGAATCCTATTGGTATAATATCTTAGTCGCAGCGTACATTAACGGAGAAAATTTCTTATTATTTCTCCGAGAGATATACTTTGCAAATATACTCTTCGTTATTAGTGTGTAAGGTGAAAGTCAATTGTGCGTGCTGGAGATTTCTTCTGCTTATACATTTTGACGTTTCTCTTCATATTCTTGCATTAACCTGGGGTATTTACGCTCCGAAATTAAGACTTCCAAGTATTATTTTAATAGCCTTTACCGGGAGAGTTACGTCGTCTCCCATGGGGTGTAACTGTAATTTTCTTAGATGATGAGACAGACTGAAGCATATGGGGTCCACTGCCCATATGAGGCTCCTCGAGCCGAACTCCTCGAAATGATCTTCGGGCAGAGTATCCTTGTCTCTGGTAGTGGTACGCTGCCAGATACAATTGAAGAAGGTGATAGTGATACCTTCGAACCATTTTCCTAACAAGTAAATTTACCGTACAAAAAGGTATGAACCTATTACGTATTTACGGCGCGACCCTGCTTATAGCTTTGACTGTGGGGATGAGCGCGTGTAAGAATGATGAGACCCCTGCGACGACTTCTACTACAAGCGAGGAGACGAGCAATGGCCAGAAAATCACATTTGACGTTGATATTGAAGGACTCCCCTCGGATGATCTTCGTACGATTATCCAGGAAAACATTGTGAATGGTAAGCACGCCGGCTTGAAGCTCGTCTGGAATCCCGGCGATAAGGAGACGCTCTATCTCGCCTTTAAGCGAGCTGATGCTCCAGGTAGTGCTCTTACAGTGCTTAAGAGTTCGCTCACCATCATCAAGAAAGAAGGGAAGCGCTACAAAGCGAGTGTCGATGTAAACGCTCCTGTGTGGCTCAATCCCGCTAAGGAAAAGGTCATCATCGCTGGTGCTATCGGTGTCTCGGGTATTGATGCTACTGGTGGTGCCTTGGTGCCTGGCCCTCGCTCCTTCTACGACTCGGGTGATCCCTACACTCCTCCTATGTATTTTGCCCCCACGCAGCTTCATGTCAGGACAAACCCTGGGACGCGTGAGAGAGAGTACTATGCTGACGACCTGACCTTCCACTTCTTCGGGTCAATGATCGGCGCTACGATCGATAACATGCAGGGGAATATGACCTACTCTCCTCATGAGGTTACGCTCAAGACGGGCGCCTTCACGACAGAGGGGGCTATCCAGCTCTTCGACTATGAGACGGACAGCAACAATAACTCTGCCCCCAAGTGGAAGACGACTCAGAATGCTGGTACGACACAGCGTGTGTACTTCGAGCAGGGCGATGTCGAGAGAGGAAAGAAGCGTACGTATTACTTCTGGGCTGTGCCTGCACAGTTCAGTGGTCGTCGTGAGATGCTGATGGAGTTCCGTACCGATGCTTACGATCCGACTCTGGGGGCTACTGCAGATGAGATCACGACGAAGTGGAATGTCAAGCAGCTGGCTGCAGGCAAGGTACACCGTCTTCCCATCGAGATCCCTGCTCCTATGGGGGATCTTATCATCACCGAAGTCTTCATCGGTGGTGGGACCTATGGTGCTGCTACGGCATGGGAATTTTACAACCCCACGGACTTCCCGATCAACCTGAAGGATTACTACATCCAGCGCTTCGACTATCATGGCGGGTATTCCTCTTCTCCTACCTACGAGGCTTCTCTGCTCCCTGATCCCACCCTGCTGAAGTCGGGCCCGACTTCTCTGGAAAAGCATTCAATCTATGGAGCCCAAAGAGGTATCCTGCCTGCTCATAAGTCAGCTGTCTTCTACACGGCCTCTGTGACGAACAAGGGTATGATGGATGCTTTCAGAAATCGTGATGGGCTTGTCTACCTCTTTAATATCGCCTCAGAAACATTTAAGGATGGGGATGATCGAAAGCGTCTGTACGCAGAAGCGTTCTATGCACCTCGCTTTGATGTGGAGGGGCAGCACTATCGTTCACGCCACCGCATCGTGCGTAAGTACTCGAATAAGGGTAGTAAGACGAAGGGTGGTAACTGCACGGTAGAGACGGTCGATGCGTTCTTCTGGTACACCAATGGCATCCGTGCTCAGTATCCTACGGCTACCTTCTTCCGTAAGCCGGGGCGTAACCTTCCTCGTAAGGAGATGCAGATCAATCATAACTCAGACTGGGTCATGCGTCATCGCTACGAAGCTCTTGACTGGGGCTATCGCTTCAGCTACTACTTCGACCGCGATCGTGTGAAGACTCCTGCTCTCGGTATCCACTGGATGGAAGATACCAGCACGGGTAGCACCATCCCTGCCCTCTCTACGAAGAACGGATATATCTATGAGCGTCCCATATTTGCTCCTGACTACAGCAAGGATGATATGAACTTCATAGAATTGAAGAAGCAAGCTCAGCTGTATAAGTACGTTCCCCCCATGTGGTGGACGAAGGAGCGTGCTCTCGCGGCAGATAAGTAGCGGTTAGCTGTCCTTACATACATACTATCCCCCGTGTGGTGCCAGTCACCGCACGGGGGATAGTCGTATCTGGGGAGATCTTCCTTTGCAAAAGCCCCATGCCACGAGCCTACAAGAGGGCTACTGTAATATCAAAATAGTGAGGATTCACTATATTTGTCCTAAAGGGCTAAGTGTCTAAGCGCACTCCCTGCACTATCTATCACCTCCCTCTCTGGCCTCACTCCCCAATGGAAGAACCCTTACAACCCAAAAAGCCCTTAGGCTTCTGGAAGACCGTCTTGGCCTCCTTCGTTGGCTTCATCGCGGCAAATATCCTTTGCTCGATCTTCGCCTTTTTCTTTTTCATCGTCATCTTCGTAGGCGCTTTAGCCTCGGGATCTACTCCGACTGAGATCCGGGATGGAAGCGTGCTGAAGATCGATCTTAGTTCGATCTCCGAGATCGTCACTACGGACGAACTCTCAAGCTTCATCCCTGGGATGGGCTCAGACGAGAAGCCGATCTCGCTCTCGCAGGCCCTCGCCAGCATCCGTAAGGCGAAGGAGGACTCTCGCATACGAGGTATCTACCTCAATGTGGAGGGCTATAGTGGGGGTATGGCTTCGACGGCAGATCTTCGTGAGGCACTCAAGGACTTCCGCTCCTCGGGGAAGTTCATCATCTCCTACGCCGACTCCTATGACCAGAAGGCCTATTACCTCTCGTCGGTAGCAAACAAGGTCATCCTCAACCCTCAGGGTATGGTGGGGCTTGTCGGCCTGGCTTCAGCACCGACCTTCTACCGTCAGGCTTTGGATAAGCTCGGGGTCAAGGCACATATCTTTAAGGTCGGCACTTATAAGGGGGCTGTAGAGCCCTTTATGCTCGATAAGCTCAGTGAACCCAATCGTGAGCAGATCTCGGTCTACCTCAACGGGCTGTGGGACTTCATGCTTCGTGAGATCTCGGCTTCGCGCTCGGTACCCGTCGACAGCTTGCGTGCCTTCGCTGATAGCGGTCGAGCTTTCGGTGAGGCAGAGACCTTTGTGCGTGCTCACCTCGTCGATACTTTGGCTTATCGCCTCGATGTAGAAGATCTTATGGCGCAGCGCCTCGATGTCGCTTCGCCTGATGATATCCCTGTGGTGACGCTGTCGGACTTCCTTATGGAGCCTGATCCGCTGGATAAGGGACGCACGGATAAGGACAATGCTGTGAAGGTACTCTTTGCTGAAGGGGAGATCACAGAGAGCCCGCTCAGTAGCGATGGTATCACGAGCGACTTGGCACGTGACCTCCGTGCGCTGCGTGATGACCCTACGGCTAAGGCTGTCGTCCTGCGTATCAATTCGCCTGGAGGGAGTGCCTTCCTCTCGGAGCAGATCTGGCATGAGGTACGTGAGCTGAGTCAGTCGCGCACGGTAGTCGTCTCTATGGGGGACGTAGCGGCGTCGGGTGGCTACTACATAGCCTCGGCAGCTGATGCTATCGTCGCCAGTCCCGTGACGCTCACAGGATCTATCGGGATCTTCGGTATCCTGCCCGATGCGTCTGAGCTTGGACGTAAGGTCGGGGTAAGCATTGATGTCGTACAGACTTCGCCCTATGCAGATATGAGTATGAGTGATCCGATGGCTATGCTTCTGCGTCCGCTGACTCCCGAGAAGGGGCAGCTGATCCAGATGGAGGTAGAGCGCGGCTATAAGACCTTCCTCTCGCGCGTCGCTATGGGCCGTGATATGTCAGTCGAAGCAGTAGACTCCGTCGGTCAGGGGCGCGTATGGCTCGGTGCTAAGGCGAAGGAGCTTGGGCTTGTCGATGAGCTTGGGGGGCTGGAGACGGCTATCCGCCTTGCTGCACGCCTCGCTGGGCTTCATAAGGGCTACAGCGTAGACTATGGCTCTACGTCTACGAGCTTCCTCGAAGAGCTCTTCGCCTCAAAGACTACTGAGCGCTTCACGGCACGTCTACGTGACTTCTTCATGACAGACGAAGAGAAGAAGATACGTGAGTTCTTCCGCGAAGGCTATCGCTATACGGGGATCCTCGCACGTCTGCCCTACGAATATACATCCTACTAATCACAGGGAGGGCGCAAGCATCACTCGCACCCTCCCTCTCCTCACCTCGGTGTAATGAAGAAAAGTAATAATCCGCTCCTCTATCCGCTCTCCTGGCTCTACGGTCTGGGGGTAGGCCTGCGCAACTTTCTCTTCAACCAAGGCATACTCAAGCAGCAGTCTTATCCCATTCCCTTGATCTGCGTCGGGAATATCACCGTCGGTGGGACGGGGAAGACGCCCCATGTCGAGCTACTCATCTCGATCCTTCGTAAGCAATATCATATCGCTGTCATCAGTCGTGGCTACAAGCGAAAGAGCCGTGGCTTGAGGGAGGTGACCCTGACCTCGACAGCTGAAGAAGTCGGAGATGAGCCCAAGCAAATCAAGCAGAAGTATCCCGAGGTGCGCTTCGTCGTCGATGGCAATCGTCGCCGTGCTATGCGCTACCTACTCGCACTCCCTGAGGAAGAGCGCCCCGAGGTGGTCCTCCTCGATGATGGCTTCCAGCACCGCTACGTGCAGCCCTCCTTCAATATCCTGCTCATCGATGCCCAGCGTGAGCTGCATGATGATGAGCTTCTCCCCCTCGGAGGCTTGCGCGAGCCTGCTACGGCACGCTATCGTGCCGACTGCATCATCCTGACGAAGTGCCCACATGATATGCAGCCGATCAAGCTGCGTATCATGCAGCGCAACCTTGATCTCTATGCGCATCAGGAGATCTTCTTCTCACGCATCCACTATCAGCATCCACGCGCAGTGCGTACGCTCCTCGGTGAGGCTGGTAGTCCGCTCCCTAAGGATGCACTCGTCATCGCTCTCTCGGGGATTGCCTCGCCTGGGCTCTTCTTCTCCTTCCTTGCCGAGCGATATGAGCTGATTGACCAGCTCGTCTATCCTGACCATCATCAGTTCCGCCGAAAGGACTTTACGGCGATCGGTGAGCGCTGGCAGGAGCTGTGTGAGCAGCACTCGGGGCATCCTGTCTACATCGTCTGCACGGAGAAGGATGCGGTGCGCTTCACCGATAGCCTTGGGGAACTCCCTGAAGAGCTGGTCAAGCAACTGTACTTCCTCCCGATCGAAACGCAGATACTCTACAAGCCGCAGGAGTTTCGTGAGATGATATGTAAGGCGGCTAATTCCCTGCCTCCCTCCCTGCAAGGGCTGCGCTAAGGGGCTTTTCCTCTCCCATCGAAGGTGCTGCGCTTGCGGTGCCTATCCCAAGTATTCTATATCTATATGCAACGAACAGAGATCTCTTCGCTCGGCGAATTTGCGCTCATCAAGCGCCTGACCCGAGACTTCCCCATACAGCATGAGAGCACCCGCCGTGGTGTGGGTGATGATGCTGCCGTCATCGCGTACCCCGAAGGACTGCAGACACTCGTGACGACTGACCTCCTTCTTGAGGGTATTCACTTTGACTTGACTTATACTCCGCTCAGACACTTAGGCTATAAGGCTGCTGTCGGGAGCTTCTCTGATATCTACGCGATGAATGGACATCCACAGCAACTCACCTGCTCTATTGGTGTTTCGGCTCGCTTTGCTGTGGAGGATCTCGAGGAGCTCTATTCTGGTATTCGCCTTGCATGCAGTCGCTATGGGGTAGACTTAGTTGGGGGAGATACCTCGGCAAGCCTCACGGGGCTCTGCATCAGCATCACCTGTCTGGGAGCTGCTCGCGAAGAGGAGATCGTCTATCGTAGTGGTGCTCAGCCTACCGACCTCATCTGCGTCAGTGGTAACCTTGGTGCCGCCTATATGGGACTCCAGCTTCTGGAGCGTGAGAAGCGCGTCTTCGCAGGGGAGAAGGGAGACTTCGAGCCTGACTTTGCCGAGCATGAATACATCCTCGAGCGTCAGCTTCGCCCCGAAGCCCGCCAAGATATCATCCTTGCTCTTCGAGAGAAGGGACTGCGTCCCACGTCGATGATCGATAGCTCGGATGGCTTAGCCTCCGAACTCCTCCACCTCGCGACGGAGAGTGGTGTAGGGGTGCGTATCTATGAGGAGCGTCTGCCGATCGATATCGAGACGCTTCGCATGGCTGAGGAGCTGAATATGTCGACGACGACCGTAGCGATGAATGGTGGCGAAGACTTTGAGCTCATCTTCACTATTCCGCTTGCTGAGCTGGATCGCCTGAAGGAACTGGATGGTATCCATATCATCGGTCATGTGACCAGTCCTGGGCAGGGCTGCTACCTCGTTACCTCCGATGGTGCAGAGCTTCGTCTGCGTGCTCAAGGCTGGCCTGATGAGGCAGAGGAATAAAGTCCGTCTACTATATAGCCTACTTGTCCTCTATCTACAGGGGACTAATAAAATAGAAGGGTACTCTCCTTAAGTGGAGAGTACCCTTTGTACGTATAGGAGTTCTTGTAGTGTGTAAGCTCATCGAGCTTGAGTTATTGCTAATGTGTGGGGCGAAGCTGACAGCGCCAGTAGCGCAGGAGCTCCGTGTGGTCGCCAGAGGCAAGGTTCTCTTCGAGCAGATGGATGATGAGCTCCACAGCCTGCGAAGAGCCAAGGTGCGCTGCTTGCTCAGCATAGTAGTAGGCAGCGTCGTAGTCAATGGGCCCCCCGCCATTGCCAGGGAGGAAGCCCTTGGCGACGATCAGATAGGCCGTCCCCGAACCAGCCTCCATAGCCTTGCGGAGGTAGTTGATAGCTGTGTCTTCGTTGGCCTCTACGCCCTTCCCATCGTGATAGAGATGATAGAGCTGGAGATAGGCATCGGAGAAGCCTCGCTCTCCAGAGGCTTGGAGGTAGAAGAGCGCCTGTGGAGGTACAGCTGTACCTTCCTTTTCTTCGATCTGGATAAGAGCACTGGTATAGAGTGCTAAGGGATAGCCTTGCTCTGCAGCCTTGGTCAGCCATTCGAAGGCAGGACGATCGCTTTCTTCCCCATGCCCCGAAGCGTAGTAGTCAAAGAGGAGGTACTGTGCTTCGGCGTCGCCACCCTCAGCTGCCGCCCGTACTTCTTCGAGGCTGCGCGTGCCGAAAGAGGGGGCGGTGGGTAGGTCAATGTGTGTCAAGTTAATTGCAGGGTGAGAGCAAGAGGCTACGCTTTGGGAGGTAGTTGCTTGAGAAGATGATGCCTGTGCCTCGGTGCTTTGGGGGTGCCGTCCTTCCTTGTTGCTGGAGAAGAGCTGTGCGATTTTTGAGAAAATATTGCTCATTGATTAGGTTCTTTTCTGAAACTTGGTGGCGTGTATTATTGCCTACTTTGTTAAATGAATGCTCGTATACAACTGCAAATATAAGGAAATAGTCTATCTAATGTATCTCTATTTTGATATGAAAGCTGCCTCAGAGGTGGAATATCTGTAGGGCTCTCACATTACTCGTAGGGATCTTGTGAAGTGGAAGGCGCTTATCTTGATAAGCTACAAGGGCTTATCCGGAGAGTCATGCAGACAGACTCATACCAATAGTAGTATGCGGTATGAACCACTATTGGTCTCGGTGCAAACCACTATTGGTATGTGGTGCATTCCAGTAGTGCTACGAGTGGAAAGCAATAGTGCTTCGCGCATGGAGCAGTAGTGGAATGCACCGCATAGTAGTAGTGCAATGAATCCGTATCGGCTACTTCTAATAATTGTCGTATCTTTGCAGCCGATCCGATAAGCCCAGATGGCGGAATCGGTAGACGCGTTGGTCTCAAACACCAATGGACGAAAGTTCGTGCCGGTTCGATCCCGGCTCTGGGTACAATGAAGCGATCCCCACTATGGTCACCAGACCATAGTGGGGATCGCTCTTTTAGCCGTAGGCCCGTGGTGCTTTTATACGTTCTATTACCTCAAAAGTGAAGAAAATCATCCGCTGATAGGGGGAGCAGCGGATGAAAAAGGGACGGATTCGGTACTCTTTCTCGCTGCTCAAGAAAATTTTTCTGTGCTCATTTGTGAAGGTATTATCTCCTCGTATGGAGGTGGATTCACCTTATTCTCTTGATGCAATTCGTTGATACATAGAGTTTATACTCTGTATGTGTGCATAAGGAATACGCTATATCTATGCGGGAATAGTAGCCCTTCACAGAAGAAGTTTAATCAATTTTATAGATTTATTTGGTAGTATAAAAAAATGTCGTACCTTTGTAGTGTGTTTTTCATGGTATTAGATTTAAGGTTAACAGAGAGTAGGGGCTGTCGGGAGACAGTCCCTATTCGTTTTTGGTAGGTTGGGGGGCGAAGACGGCCCACCACATTATATAAAAGTGTGCCCCCGAGTAGCGATAGAGCTACTCGGGGGTACACTTGTTTTATGGGCTCAGTGGGCGGGGGGCGTCCGCTGAAGCTGGGTGGGGGGCTTAGAGCCCCGTGTAGTTGTGGGGGGAGATGCGGTGCATCTCTTCCTTGATCGCGTCGCTGACAGCGAGGCCTTCGATGAAGTCATAGATGGACTTCTCCGTGATGGCTGCGTTGGTACGCGTGAGTTCCTTGAGGGCTTCGTAGGGCTTGGGGTAGCCTTCGCGACGGAGGATCGTCTGGAGTGCTTCGGCTACGACGGCCCAGTTGTGCTCAAGATCTTGGTAGAGGGCATCCTTGTTGAGGAGTACCTTTCCGAGACCCTTACGCAGGCTCTTCAGTGCGATGAGGCTGTGTGCCAAGGGCACACCGACATTGCGCAGTACGGTCGAGTCGGTGAGGTCACGCTGCAGGCGTGAGATGGGGAGCTTGCGAGCGAGGAAGCCATAGATGGAGTTCGCGATGCCGAGGTTACCCTCTGCATTCTCGAAGTCAATGGGATTGACCTTATGAGGCATAGCCGATGAGCCGACTTCTCCAGCACGGATCTGCTGCTTGAAGTAGTCCATCGAGATATACATCCAGAAGTCGCGCGCCAGGTCGATGAGGATGACGTTGATACGCGTCAGCACATCGAAGAGGGCAGCCATCTGGTCGTAGTTAGAGATCTGCGTGGTGAAGGCTTCACGCTCGAGGCCGAGGCTACGGACAAAGTCTGCAGCGAAGCGCTTCCAGTCATGCTGAGGGTAAGCTACGGCATGGGCATTGAAGTTCCCCGTAGCTCCGCCGAACTTCGCTGTGTGAGGCAGCGCTTCGAGCGTCTTGAGCTGCTCCTGCAGGCGGTAGACGTAGACCTCGATTTCCTTACCGAGGCGCGTGGGGGAGGCTGGCTGCCCGTGGGTACGTGCCAGCATAGATACGTGCTCCCACTCCGTAGCGTAGAACTGGAGCTGATCGACCAGCCCACCGAACTCAGGCAAGAAGACGTGCTCGACAGCTTCGCGGATCATCAGAGGGAAGGACGTATTGTTGATGTCCTGGGAGGTGAGCCCGAAGTGGACGAACTCCTTCTCATCGCTCAGGCCGAGGGCATCGAACTTCTCCTTGATGAAGTACTCGACGGCCTTGACGTCGTGATTCGTCACGCGCTCGATCTCCTTGATTCGGAGGGCATCCTCGGTGGTGAAGCTCAGATAGATATCGTGGAGGCGATCCGTTCGGTCCTTGCTGAGGATACCACGGAGGTGGGGGAGCTCTTCGCAGAGGGCGATGAAGTAGAGGATCTCTACACGTACGCGGTAGCGGATGAGGGCTTCCTCAGAGAAGTAAGAGGCGAGTGCCTCTACTTGGCCGCGGTAGCGCCCATCGATGGGGGAGATAGCTTGTAGCGAATCGAATTGCATGATTGCAGAGTAATAGATGTGATAGGAGGGGAAGGGGGAGAAAGCAGCGAAGCACCTCCCGTCTCACATATGTAGAGGGAGGTGCTTCGCTGATGGGGATTATCGTAGGCGCTGTGAGGCTCGGATAAGCGTCTCGTCGTAGATCATACGGCGGGAGGCGAAGTAGAGCAGAGGCAGGCAGATGATCGGCAGAGCCAGTGGGAAGCGGATGGCGAAGGTCGCCCCGTTCGCTGAGCAGAACTGAGAGCTGGCCCAAGCGATGTAGATGAGTTCGCCGATGATGACCAGCATCGTCAGGATCGTCAGGCGCATCTGCAGGATTCTTCGCTTGTAGAGGAAGATCAGCCCGAGTGATGCGCAGCCCGTCAGGATGCTGAGTACACCGATGGCCCAGGTGCTGTGCAGCGTCGTGCTGTCGACAGCGCTATAGATGCGCCAGTTGTCGAGGACGCAAGCCTGCCCCTCGGGGAGGGTGAAGACCGCGACGTCCTGCAGGGCAAAGGTGATCATGATGAGCCCCACAAGGAGGAGCCATACTGTCTGTATGCGTTGCCACATAGCGATAGAGAGCTTGTCGGGACTACTTCTTGGTGCGCCCAGCGATGTTGTGGTAGAGCTCGCCGTCTTCGTACTCCTTAGCAGCGATGAGCGTAGGCTTGGGCATGCGCTCATACTGGCGGGAGATCTCGATCTGCTCTTCGTTCTCGACCATCTCCTGCTGATCGTCGGTGTAGACTGCGAACTCCTGCAGCTTAGCTTCGAGCTCTTGCTTCGTCTCCTGGGCGATCTGGTTCGCACGCTTGGCGATGATCATCACGGTCTCGTAGATGTTCTCCGTGTCCTTGCTGAGGCTGACCATGTCACGGCTAATCGTGTTGGTCGGTACATTCTTTTTGTACTTAGGCATATTCTTTATTCTCTATGATACTTCGTGGGTGGATTATTCGCTGACCTTCTTGCTGTTCATGCGGTCAAAGATCTTCTGTGCCTGCTTCGTGTACGTCCCGTTGGGGAAGTCATTGAGGTAGGCATAGTAGGTGTCGATGACGTCGCGGAGACGCTCCTGCAGCTTCTCGGGGACGCTGAGGTCAGCCATCTCGGCCTTGGCTCGCAGGATGAGGAAGGTCAGGTCTTCCTTGTGCTTAGTGAAGGGGTAATCCTTCAGAGCATTCTGCGCCGTGATGATGCACGACTCGTAGTTGTTGCCGAGGTAGAGGCCAAGGTTGTAGTAGAGCTTGGCAGCGAGGAACTCCTTATAGGCGAGCTTGTCCTGCAGCTCAAAGAGCATCAGTTCGACCTCTGAGCTATGCTTGCCCTTGGGGTAGAAGTCGAGGTAGGACTGGAGCTCCTTGATAGCCCCGATGGTAGCGCTCTGATCCAGTCGTGGGTCAGGCGATGCTTGGAAGAGGCAGTAGCCAGCCTTGAAGCGGGCTTCCTCGACCATGGGTCCCTTGGGGTAGCTCGTATAGTAGTTCTGGAAGTAGCGTGAAGCTTCGCTCTCATCGCCCCGCTGGAGGTAGGCGTCGGCCAAGAGATAGGTACTCTGAGGGCCTTCGTTCGTACCGACGAGCTGGGGGACGATGTCTTCGAGGAGGCTCACGACACGCCCATATTTCTTCTCATTATAGCTTTTCTTGGCGAAGGAGTAGCGCTCCCCGAGGTCCGTGGACTTCTGCACGCGGTAGTACTCACCACATGAAGAGAGGAGCAGGAGCCCTGCACAAGCCAAACAAAGTCTTTTGATCATATATAATATCTCATCATAGCCCAATTCCTTCTTATATATTGAGCCTCGCGGGCAAAGATACGACTTTCCAAGGGAATGCGCCCCATATTTTTCGCTCCAAGGCTGATGGGGTAAGTGTCCGTGCTACGCTTGGGACAAGCTGCTGAAGAGAGTGGACTTGAGATCGTGACGCTATGAGGGGTAAATATAAGGTGTAGCTATGGGTACTACCCTCTGATGGAGGCGAAGAGTATGAACCAATAGTGGTATGTAGAGTGAACCTATATTAGGTTGTTGCTCCGTGTAGGGATAAAAGTTGTGGACGAGTGGCAGATAAGTTTGGACTACGTACGTGGACGATAAATCTATGTACGTGGATATTTGGATTTACGTGCCTAGTCTTTAAGACTACGTACATAGATACGGAAAAACTACTACGTGAAGGCGCTTTTTTCTTCACGAGAGCAGCACCTTTCCCTCCGCTGGATAAGAGGAATACTCGCGATAAAGTGAAGGGCTTGTGTATCACTTCGGAGAGGCATGTCGGGGAGCTGGGCGCACGATGCCTTAGCACTCTAAATAGAGGATAGGACTCGCGGCAACAGTCTCCTATAGCTTGCCTTCGCGTCCTATATAGCTTCGCCCGCTGATCTATATTCGTCAAGGCGATATCTTACTGATAAGGCCCACCCTGCACGATACAGGGTGGGCCTTATCAGTAAGAGGAAATGTCAGCTACCTACTCTACACGCGTGTCTCGGTTGGCGAGACGCTCTTGACGAGCCTGGTAGGGATCGACGGGTACGTTGCGCTTGAGGATGAGGCGGAGTGAGCGGTCGTAGGTCACATAGTTCCAGATCCAGTTGAGGAGGACGATGACCTTGTTGCGCACCGAGAGGATGGAGCGCAGGTGGACGACGAGCCAGAGGAGCCAGGCGGTGAAGCCACCCCACTTGGCCTTGCCAATCTCTGCGACGGCACGGTTTCGGCCAATGGTAGCCATCGAGCCAAGGTCTTTGTAGCGGAAGGTCTGCTGCTTTCCTCCCGTGAGGCGTGCCTTGAGGTTCTTGGCCAGCAGGGCTGCCTGCTGGATAGCGACCTGAGCCATCTGAGGATGCCCCTGAGGGTAGGCTGGGTCAGCCGTCATGAGGCACTGGTCCCCGAGGGCAAAGACGTCGGGTACGCCCTGTACTTCGTTGTAGCCATCGACAAGGATACGCTTGCCACGACCGAGAGAGTCGGCCTGGATACCCTCGATGGTGTTGGCGATGATACCGCTGACCCAGATGACTGTGCGGGTATTCATCTTCGTCCCATCACCGAGGGTGAGCACGCGGCCATCGTAGTCGGTGACCATCATGTTGTGGTGGATCTCGACGCCAAGAGAGGTAAGGCCTTCGGCGGCGGTGCGAGAGCTCTTCTCACTCATCGCCTGCAGGAGGCGGGGCGAAGCGTCGATGAGGTGGATCTTGAACTGGTCCGTCTCCATGTCGGGGTAGTCCTTCGGCAGGACATAGCGCTTCATCTCTGCCAGTGCCCCTGCGATCTCAACTCCCGAAGGACCGCCACCGACGATCGCTACCGTGAGGAGGGCTTCGCGGGTCTCGGGCTTGTCTGAGACGAGCGCCTTTTCGATGTTCTGCAGGAGGACGTTGCGCAGGTTCATCGATTCATAGAGGGTCTTCATCGGCAGGCTATGCTTGGCGACCTGCTCATTGCCGAAGTAGTTCGTCGTACCACCGCATGCCAAGACGAGGTAGTCGTAGGGCACTTCGCCCACCGAGGTGATGAGCTGCTTCTGCTCGGGCTCAACGCCGATAACGTTCGCCAGGCGGAAGATGAAGTTCTTCTTGCGCTTGAAGGCAGCACGGAAGGGGAAGGCGATGGAGCTGGGCTCCAGACCCGATGAGGCTACCTGATAGATGAGTGGGGGGAACTGGTGGTAGTTGTGGTGATCTATGAGAATGATCTGGAAGAGCGAAGAGTCAAGGGCTTGTGCCAGCTTGAGACCAGCAAAGCCCCCGCCAGCGATGACGACGCGTGGGAGAGAAGAAGGAGGTAGATTGATACTCATCGGGGTATATTATTAAATACTTAAATAAATGGGTAATAGGAGAACACACCTAAGCCTCAGATAGTTTACCATGTGCGATTTCCTTGTTCGTGGACTGGATATAAATAGTTAGCCCCCGCATCGTGCTCATCTTGGGCAACCGATGCGGGGGCTTGGTGTGATAAGGGTGCAGAGGACTATGCCTGCGGTGCGAGAAGCTCAGGTAAGAGGAGGATTGCCTTGCGCGCTACACCCCAGTGATAGTGGCCGATGGTGTGCTCCTTCGGCAGGACGCGGTGGCAGGGAATGAAGGGAGCTAAGGGATTGGCTCCTACGGCTGACCCGACGGCGTGGGCAGCCTGAGGCATGCCGAAGGTCTCGCCGAGGCCTTGGTAGCTGGTGTGGCTCCCCTCTGGGATGAGGAGCATACTCATCCAGACGCTCCGCTGGAAGAGCGTGCCGATGAGGTGGAGTGGGGGAAGAGCCTCCGTCGTCGGGGCTTTGAGGTAGCGAATAGCCTGCTGGAGGTATTCGTGCTCGACTTTGAGGTCGTGTGAGGCTTGGGGATAGAGCTGGCGTAGCTCAGCGTAAGCCCCCTGCCAGTCGCCGAGGGTGAAACTGCTGTAGCATAGCCCGAGTGGCGTAGTGGCTAAAAGCAATTCACCGAAGCGATAGGGGAAGAAGCAGTAGGAGACGACCCCTGTGTAGCTACTATCGAGAGTCAGTCGTGTGGGGTAGTCGGAGAGGAACTCCGCAGGGCACAGGCGAAGTGCTTCTTGAGAGAAGAGCGCGAGAGCTTCGTCTGCGGGGCAAGCGAAGAGGGTTGTGAAGGCTTCGTCCAGCTCAGCCTCACTATAACCAAGGCATAGAGTCAGCTCCATCAGTGTGGGCGGATCGGTGCGCCGAGGCGTGAGCTGATCCAGCGCACCGAGGACGATGGCGAGGGCTTCCTGCTCAGACATTGGCCAGATAGATGAGGATGGGGGAGGTGGTGTGGACGGTGATCTGATTCTCGATGGCGCAGTTCAGTGAGCCACACCATAGCGCAGGAAGTGTAGTCTCCACAAGGGGCCAGCGCACTCCTCCGAGGCTGATGGGCGTCCGCTGGAAGTTGAAGATCGATATCTGCTGCCCGATTAAGACGTCGATCGTGGAGGGCTCGGTGATGAGGAGGAAGTGGCCTTCGTCGGTGAGCATCACGA
The DNA here is from genome assembly GCF_943169685.1 of Porphyromonas bobii. Taxonomy (NCBI): domain Bacteria; kingdom Pseudomonadati; phylum Bacteroidota; class Bacteroidia; order Bacteroidales; family Porphyromonadaceae; genus Porphyromonas; species Porphyromonas bobii. The sequence continues at coordinate 70,374 of NZ_CALPBU010000003.1, read as the reverse complement.
GATCCTTGACAAGGGGCGCATAGGTAGGGAGGAGTGCGAGGTTGCCAAGGAGGTGGTCTTCGCGTCCGCCACTGGCACCAAGGAGGGTGATGGCTTGCTTCCCGTAGCGAGAATGGAGATAGGTGAAGGTCTTCGTCAGGTCGTTGGTTTCCTGATCTGAGAAGTGCTGGATGCGCCCCGCTAAGAGATCCTTGAGTGCAGGAGATACCGAGTCGAGGTCCCCGATGACCGCATCGGGCAGACGGTCGGTATAGCGACGGAGCTTATTGACGGCTCCGTCACAGCAGGTGAGGCTGTAGCCCTCCTTGCCTAGTATCCAGTGGTCGATGAGCGCAAGGGGCGTGGGGGCGGTGGGGAAGGCCCCGTTCGCGAGGACGAGTGTCTGCGGGAGGGTCTCCTGAGTGAAGCGAGGGTAGGTGCGCATGGTGTCGGGGAACTACTTAGACGGTGTGCTTGTCGGGCTGCTTCATCAGCTGCCCCCACTTGCGGTAGCCAAAGAAGGCGGTGACGAAGTTCACGACGTAGACGAAGGAGGAGATGTAGTCCTCCGCTCCGTAGAGTGCGATGAAGCCAGCAGCATTCGCGATGATCCAGCAGAGCCAGTGCTGACGCCACTTCCGTGCCATCCAGAGCATGCCGATGACCGAGGCTATCGTCATGAGTCCATCCGCCCAAGGGAGCTTCCACTCGGGGATGAAGGGATGGAGGAAGAGCAGCGCGATGTAACCTACGAAGGCCAGGGCGAGGTAGATCGCCCCAGCCTTCGCCGGAATATTAGAGATGGGGACTTCTTCTCCCTCGGCATTGCCCTTACGTAGCCATGCTATCCAGCCGATGACGCTGGTCACGAGGTAGTAGATATTGATAGCGAGCATGCCGTAGAGATGACTCTGATAGCAGATCGGTATCCATAGCAAGGGTAGGATGATACCTACGGGCCAGAGCCAGATACTGGCGCGGTACTCGAGGTACAGCCAGATGAGTGACACGACGAGCGTGACGAGCTCCAGGACGTGCGAGGAGAGGAAGGAGAGGAGAGTGGTCAGATCCATAGACCGTAAAGGTAGAGATTATATCGTGATGGTCGTGCCGAGGAAGGCGTGGATACCAGCCTGAGGATAGGTCCAGGTGTAGCTGCTGATCGCACCCTTCTTGTCGAAGGTGTAGTCAGCTCCGCCATTGCTTGAGTAGCGTGCATCGAAGAGATTGTTGATCTGCAGACTGATGCTCCAGCTACGCACGAAGTGTACGGGGAGCTCATAGCCAAGGCGTAGGCTGGCCACATGGTAGGCGGGGAGACTACGCTCACGGCTCCCCGTATTGTCGAGGTACTGCATACCGACGTACTGCGAGGTTAGGGCCGCTTCGAAGGCTCGATGCGCAAAGGTCAGCGTATTGCTTAGGACCAGCTGGGGTGAGTAAGCGATAGGAGTGCGGTCGTAGGTCGTGAGCACTTCGGCCCCTGCCTGATCACTCCAAGCGTAGAGGTGGTACTGCTTGATTTGATTCTGACTGACAGCACCAGCCAGATCCCAGCGAAGCATGGGGCAGATCTTCCATGAGGCATTGAGCTCGGCACCCATGCGGTGGCTGCTGGCTACGTTCTCGCTGAGCTTACCGCCGACATCGCTCTGCTTACCATTGAGCACGAGCTGATCGTGGTAGTCCATATAATATAGGTTGAGACCAGCGGTGAAGGTGCGACTGCGGAAGCCGTAGCCTACTTCATAGTCCGTGAGGCGCTCAGCACGGGGGTAGTCCTTGGGGCTGACCTCGGTGTAGTTCTTACGATTGGGCTCTCGGTGAGCTACTGCGACCGAGCCATAGACGTGATGCTGGGGAGCGAACTGATAGAAGAGCCCTGCCTTCGGATTGAGGAAGTTGAAGGTCTTCTTGAGGTCGATCTCTTGCGCTACCATCGCTCCCTGGCTATTCTTCACGAAGTGGTCGATAGTACCTGCGATGCGGTAGTCGATGAAGCGGTACTGGAGGTCGGCAAAGAGGTTGAGACCAGTCACTACCTCATAGTTCGCCTTGACGAAGCCTGAGAGATCGGTCTTATTTGCCTTGTCTTCGTAGTAGCGCTCATTGGGCTCTACGAGGTAAGGGTAGGGAGTGACGGGAAGGCGCTCACCGTAGTGATCGCCTGTATAGTGGTTAGCAGACAGCCCAGCAGTGAGCTCCAGGCGATCGAACTTATAGTCGAGCGTCGCGATACCTCCTGCGAAATCATTGTCAAGGTACTTGGTACGAAGCAGCGTGATCTTTTTGACCTTCTGCTCCTTGCCATCCTTGCCGAGGATAGCAGCGCCATTCTCATCACGGAGGACGAATTCCTTCAGGCCGTATTCCTTGAGCTTACGCCCCGTGCGGTACTCGTCGGTGAAGCCGTAACCCTTGGTATAGTGTGCCGTGAGATTGAGTATCAAGCCCTCACTCAGGCGCTGGGTGAGCTGCGCCTGATAGTGGTACTGCTCATAGTTGTCCGTATTATATCGGTAGCGAGCATCTTGAGGTGTGCTGCCGGGATTCATGTGCCCAGCGGAGTTGTAGCGTCGGCCGTAGACGGCTTCTTCCTCGGGGCTAAGTCCGTTCCAAGCGATACCTGTGCGCTGCTTCCCACCGAAGGAGAGGAGCTTGAGGATGGTGTTCTCCCCGAAGTAGCCTCCCTGGATGAAGTAGGAGGTGCCCTCCGTACCACTGCGGTCGATGTAGCCATCCGTGGTCGTCTTCCCCAGGCGAGCTTCTAAGGCCCAATGCCCTGCGATGCGCCCTGTAGAGGCATGGACATCACGGCGGAAGGTATTGTAAGATCCACCGAGGAGGGTGAGGGAGGCGGTTGGCGTCATGGAGAAGTGGTCGGTGCGGAGGTTGAGGCTGGCACCGAAGGCAGCAGAGCCATTCGATGATGTCCCGACGCCACGCTGGAGCTGAGCATCCTGGATGCTGGAGGAGAAGTTCGGCATATTCGCCCAGAATACCCCTTGGCTCTCGGAGTCATTGAGCGGCACGCCATTGGTCATGATGTTGATACCAGCGGCATCGACCCCGCGCACTCGGAGGTAGGTGTAGCCGATACCGATACCAGGCTCGCTCGTCGCTACGACGGAAGGAGTCTGCAGAAGGAGGTAGGGGACGTCTTGCCCAAGGTTTGACTTCAGCAGCTGCCCCTTCGAGACGTTGGAGAAAGACATAGGTGTCTTCGCTGAAGCGCGTGTAGCGGTTACCTGCACTTCCTCGAGGCGGTGCGTGCTGAGACTATCTGCGAGCTGTGTAGCTGTAGCTATGGAGGGAGAGGCTAGGAAGGTAGCTGTGGCCGAGAGGACCACGGTGGAGAGGAGCGTTGTTTTTCTCTTCATCATACAATACTTATTCATTGGCATAGTAATGCAGAGCTGAAGGGGAAAGGGTAGATAATGGTCGATGAACAATCCCTACGCCAGCATGATCTGGGTCAGGTCTTGAGGGTATCATCTCAGCTCACCATCATGTGCGGTGAGCACCCCTTTGTCCTTAGTTCTTTCGGGCGCAAAGGTAAGCCAAGGTAGGGCATTTACCAAACAAATAGCGTCCCACGTATAAAAGAGAAGCAGGCGGTCTTACTCATCGATAGAGTAGATCGCCTGCTTTCAGTGCGGCTGAAGGGACTCGAACCCCCACGCCTCGCGGCATCAGATCCTAAGTCTGACGTGGCTACCAATTACACCACAGCCGCCTGTGTGAAGCCTGTTGCCCGTGGGTAAGACTTCTGTAATTGCGTGGCAAAGGTAGTGATAATATCCGTTGTAGCCAATACCGCTCGTCTGATCATCGGGCTATACGGTGCGTCGAGTAGCTCGTCCCATCCAGCACGCGCACGAGGTAGAGCCCGCGTGGTAGGGTGCTGAGCGAAAGGTTTGCCTGTGTCGTACCTGTGAGGGTATGGAGTATAAGACGCTTGCCCGTCAGGTCAAAGACCTCCAGACGAAGGAGCTGCTTGCCGAAGACTTCGACACGGCTTTCGCTGGGAAAGTAGCGAAGTTGCCCTTCCTGCTGCGCTTCTTCCTTCGGAGTCGGAGTAGGTGTCGGCTTAGGCTCTGGCTTGGGATCAGGCACGGGCACTGGTGTGGGCTGAGGTGTCGGAGTCGGCTTGGGCGTAGGCTGTGGCTGAGGTGTAGGGGTAGGTACTGGCTCAGGCTCAGGCAGCTCCTCAGTTGCAGGCTCGGCTGGACGAACCACAGCTGTCGGCGGCGTCTCTGGGCTTCGTCCTGTGATGAAGGTCACGTAGACGGCAGGCTCGTTAGGTGCCCAAGCGCTGTACACCGTCTCACCCTGTGTGACCTCTGCCACGACACGGTAAGCTCTACCTGTGATGAGGTTGCCGAGAAGCTGCTGGGTGAGGGCATCGCTCTTGACGATGTTGGTCATCGTGTAGAAGCTCGAGTGGGTGAGGGTACGTGTTGCACAGAGTGTACGGCTCCCCGTCGTGGGATCCTCGAGGTAGAGGCGTATCGTGCCGAGAGACGTGTTGGATGAAGGAGTCTTCACGCTGACAGCAAGGTATGGGCTACTACCCGTAGTGAGGTCTACAGGGTAGCTCTTGAGTTCTTGCCCTGCGGCGTCTGTGATCTGAGCGCCTACGGCCTGTACGCGTCCTGTGATGGGAGCTGATATCGTGAGATAGGTCTCCTCACGAAGCTGGTAGCGCTGTGTCGGATAGGTGCTGCTCCCATCACCATGCTTTACCTCAAGCGAGAGGCGATAGCGCCCTGCTTGTATCCCTGTAGGGAGGGTGAGAGGTAGGTGGACAAGACGTATCTCCATAGGCGTGAACTCCAGTTCAAGCGGTGCTGCTTCTTGGAAGCCCTCGACGAGCTTGCCTGCTTCGTCATAGAGGCGAAGGACGAGCTGGATATCGCGGCTGGTGGCGGCGAGATGCTTGATGACGAGGGGAAGACGGACTTCATCACCAGGATAGAGTGCGGGCTGCTGCAGGGGCTCCATGATCTGGAAGCCTCGGTCGAAGCCATCCTCCTCGATGACCTCCACCTCACTCTCTGTGAGACGAAGACCCAGGGTGGGGGCATCCAGGATGAGCTGCCAGGGAGTCCAGCTCCCATCCTCTTGGAGGCGCGAACTCATCGGACGCAGGGCATAGATACCCGCTGCGAGGCCCTCGATAGCTAAGCGGTCCGTCTCGGCCATCTCCTCACTGATGTACTGCCCATCGACCATCTGTCCATAGAGCTTGACCTTGGTGAAGCCCCCTGCACTGTGGTACTTGGAGGGATAGATACGCAGGAGATGCCCTTCGCTATCGTAGAGTCCATAGCCGTAGTCACCCTTGAAGGGGAGACCCTTGTTGATGAAGCCAGCGAGGTCTACATCGATGCTTTTCTTGCGAGCACGCTTCATGCCTCCAGCTCCATGCAGGCGGAGGAAGGCTGAGTAGTGACTTGATAACCCTGACCCCATGCCCTTCACCTCATCAGAGAGCGGGGCTGTACCCGTGCGTTTGGGACGGGCTAAGATGATTTGTATCCCTTGGGAGAAGTCGACCTTGCGACCACCAAACTCATTCCCTGCTTGCCCAGGGGCAATGCGTCGGAGGGAATAGTAGCCATCGCTTTGCCCGTCCCAGCCAAAGTTCATATGAAAGAGCCCGTCGGCATCTACTCCGTCCACGACCCAAGCGTGTCCATAGAGCTTGCCTCCACTCCGATTCATCCCACTGACGTAGATGGGGAAGCCCGCTTCAAGCTCTTCTTTCAGAAGGCGCTCGATGGTGCTTATCCCAAGGACCGAGGCCGATAGAGCAGGCGTAGCATCATAGCTGAAGTAGGCCGAGAGGGCTGCGGCAGCCTGCTCGGAGGAGGTGCTACTGGCGTACTGGGTGTAGCCCATGGATACGGCGACTCCGAGGTCAGACATGAGTTGGGCTACCGAGGTGAAGATCGGATCATCATCGGGGCGTACACGACGGTTGCTCCCCGAACCGATGTAGCGCTCATTGTTCCCATAGATGGGGCGCATATCGCTCCAGCGGTAGTGGCTTGTGGAGAAGTCGCGATAGCCGAGCTGATTGTGCGTCTTGGATCCAGTGCCTTGAGCAGGCCACTGATGATAGTACATCACCTGAGCCATAGCCACGGCTACGCACCCAGCATACATGTGCTGCTGGTCGCCATCGCTGTCGTTATAGGTCGGGGTGCCGAGGCTATAGGGGTGACCTTGTCCCCAGCGCGAGCTAACTAAGGGGGCTATTACCTTCCCGTGCTTTGGTGGATAGGCAAAGGCGCGTGCTTCGCTCTTGCCTTGTGCAGCGGGCTGAGGCTGCCCAAGAGTCGAGAAAAGTGCTCTGAGGTCCTGGGGCATGCGCTCCAGGTCAAAGCTCCCACGGTCGCTGTAGCCGATGATAGCTCCTCCTGTATCGTCCTTGGCGATGAGTGCAAAGCCCCCACCTCCCCCTACATTATATATATAGTAGGTAGGACGCTCGGTGAGCTGAAGGTGCTGGAGGCTACGTGCGGAGGTCTTGCCGACGCGGAGGACTTGGCGTGCCAGCTGCGAGGCTGTCGCTTGGTCGATGGGCTTAGCAAGGGCACTCTCTGTGAGAGCTGCGAGGGAAAGGAGTAGGGTGAGAAAGCGTAGAGGTCTATGCATAGCGTAGGATTAGGATACTATCAGAGGGTACGCCCCCAGCGAAGGCCGAGGTAAGCCAGTAGGACGCCCCCGATGAGGCTAAGGCTGAGGTAGGCCAGAGCCATAAGAAGCTCCCCGCTACGTAGGTAGTTCACGAGGTCAGCCGAGAGGGTGGAGAAGGTCGTGAAGCCACCGCAAAATCCGATGATGAGCAGCGGGCGGTAGTCAGCGCTGAGTCCCGTAGGGCGCATCATCAGCCCCAAGAGCAGCCCGATGAGAAGGGAGCCCAGGAGGTTGATACCCCAGGTCGCCCATGGGGTAGGCCGTCCGAGGAGTTGTGCTGTCCCCCAGCCAATAAGGTAACGGAGGAGGCTCCCTGAGCCTCCTCCGATGAAGATGTATAATAGGGCCTTGAGCGAAAGTGCCTCCATTTTTTTTAGCTGTGGAGGGGGCTTAGATACGCTCGAGGACGAGGTCAATAAGCCCCTCGATGCTACCCTTGTAGTCGGTGTTCATGTTCTGTGCCTTACGCCCAGCGATGATACAGCAGACGGTCATGGCGCGGTGCCCCATGAGAGCGGCAAGCCCAGCGAGAGAGGAGCTCTCCATCTCGTAGTTCGTCAGACGGTAGCCCTCGAAGTTGAAGCCCTGAATCTTCTCATTGAGCTTGGGGTCTTGCAGAGGGAGGCGCAGCTGACGGCCTTGGGGACCGTAGAAGCCATTAGCAGCGATGGTGTTCCCACGCAGGATGTCATCCTGGCAGATCTGCTGGATGAGGCTCTTGTCTGCAGCGACGACGTAGGGGCGCAGGCCTTCGATCTTCCACTCGAGCTGACTGATGAGAGCTTCTTCGAAGGCGCGATTGCGGATGCGTGCCGTATCAGAGTAGAAGTAGATCACACCGTCGAAGCCGATGGAGTGCTCGGCTGCAACGTAGGTGCCGATAGGAGTCTCGTCCTGCAGGCCGCCCGAGGTGCCGACGCGTACGAGGGTCAGCTGACGGAAGGTGTCCTTCTCTTGGCGGGTCTCGAAGTCGATGTTTGCCAGGGCATCCAGCTCATTGAGGACGATGTCGATATTGTCCGTGCCGATGCCGTGGCTGACGATGGAGATGCGCTTGCCCTTGTAAGAGCCCGTGATGGTGTGGAACTCGCGGCTCGATACATTGCACTCGATGGAGTCGAAGCGTGAAGCGACCATGTCAACTCGTGCGGGGTCCCCGACGAGGAAGACGCGGTCAGCGAGCTGCTCGGGACGCAGATGAAGGTGGAAGACAGAGCCGTCACCATTGATGATGAGCTCAGAGGTGGGGATGGTACGCTTATTACTCATAAGTATTCTTGATAGGGTAGGGAGGCGAGACGCCTCCAGATGAGTGCCTCTCCCCATGAGGAGAGGAGTGGATTACCAAAGATACGCCAACTTTTTTGGACACTGTTGATTGGGAAATTATCCTCAGATTGTTCGCTCCTCGAGTTGTGATCAAGGAGACTTCCATTTGGGGAGGATCATGGAGCAGTCTCCCGAGGGGAGGGAGGTTAACCTATATTGAGACCATTGCGCAAGGCCATCTCTTCACAGCTTGCACTTTCCTCCTTCGAACTTCTCTGCCTAAAGACCCCGATTTTCGAGGAAAGAAGGTACGAGTAATGAAGAGATGAGCTTACACAATGGTCTCATAATAGGTATATGTATATGAGTATGTGGGTCGAGCTATATAGGATGGCGAAGAAAGCTATATAGCTTTGGATTGATTCCTATATAGCTTTGTGAAGTGACCTATATTGGGTTGTTGCTCCGCATAGGGATAAAAGTTGTGGACGAGTGGTAGATAAGTTTGGGCTACGTACGTGGCTCTAATATCTACGTACGTGGATATTTGGATTTGCGTGCCTGGTCTTTAAGACTACGTACATAGATACGGAAAAACCACTATGGGAAGGCACTTTTTCTTCACGAGAATGGCACTTTCCCCTCCGCAGGATAAGAGGAATACTCGCGATAAGGCGAAGGGCTTGTTCGGTCACTTCAGAGAGGCATATCGGGGAGCTGGGTGTGCGAAGCCTTAGCGCTCTAAATAGAGGACAGGACTCTCGGAATAGTCTCATATTGGTCTCCGCTCCGACCAATATAAGTTCGCTTTCGGACCAATACTGGTCGACGTCGTGACCACTATTGGTTCACTCATTGACCACTATTGGTTCGCCCTGCAAACGAATAGTGGTTTAGATCCTCCACTTATATTGCCTCGTATATGCTCTACTCTTAGTCGCTAACTTGCCAACTTAGGGGAGGAAAGTGAAAAGCCCTTCTCCGAGCGAGGTGCTCAGAGAAGGGCTTGATGCTGTACCAGCCACAGAGGGCGGGAGAGTAGCTTAGCCGCGGCGCTTCAGCTCATCGCGGATTTCGCGCAGGAGCTCGATATCTTCAGGCGTAGCTGCAGGTGCTTCGGGGGCTGCTTCTTCCTTCTTGCGGAAAGAGTTCATGGCCTTGATCATGAGGAAGATACAGAAGGCGATGATGAAGAAGTCCACAGTCGTCTGGACGAAGTTACCCCAGTTCAGCTCAATTGCTTCCTTGACAGTCTCGCCAGCAGCATCGAGTTCGGCAGGACGCAGGACGTACTTAGCATCGCTGAAGCTGCTGCCCGTGATGAGTCCGATAGGAGGCATGATGATGTCATTGACCAGCGAAGTGATGATCTTACCGAAGGCACCACCGATGATGATACCCACAGCCATATCCATGACATTACCCTTGAGGGCGAACTCCTTAAACTCTTGGATGAACTTTCCCATTGCTTGTTTTGCTTTACGTTTTAAGTATTAATTGTAATCTCTTGCAAAGATAATCATAAAATGCAACCTCAAATATTAGCACTTTCTATGGGTGCATATATAATGTATATGGAGGCGTGCTGAGATATATGTGCTATGAGCGGCTGAGTAGGAGGATGTACCGTAGGTAAGATCCCCTCTGGAGGTGTGTGTGACCTACTGCCTACCTCCTAAAGAATTTGTATCTTTGGCGGTGCATATGGGCTTGGCTGATGAGGACGAGTACCCTCCATCTGCCGCAGCCCGCGCTTACAACACAACGGAACAGCATGCCTAAAGAGCGGGGAGCCCTTCCCTATGTCTTCTACATCGTGATACTGCTTGCCTCTGTGGCCGCCCTTTGGGGGACGCTCCAGTTAGGTGAGGCACTTACCCCTACGGCATTACGTCCCACCGAAGAAGTCGCGACGCTCTCCTCTGCCTTCGGAGACTTCAGTACCAGCGTCAGACACCATGTACACTCCACCATCGGGGTGCTCCTCCTCCAGATCCTTATTATCCTCCTTGCCGCCCGTCTTATGGGATGGGTCTTCCGCAAGATGCGTCAGCCTGCCGTCATCGGGGAGATCGTCGCAGGGATTCTCTTAGGGCCATCGCTCTTTGGCCATGTGTCTCCAGAGCTCTTTGGTGCACTCTTCCCTACGGAGAGCCTTCCTAATATCCAGTTGCTAAGCAACTTTGGGCTGATTCTCTTTATGTTTGCCATCGGTATGGAGCTCCGCTTAGGGGATATCCGTCGTCAGCTCAAGAGTAGCCTTATCATCAGCCATGCTGGGATCTTCATCCCATTTGCACTCTCCCTACCACTCAGCTACGCTATATATGCGGAGTATGCCTCGAGCCTAACGAACTTCACGCCCTTTGCTCTCTTTATCGGGATCTCCATGAGTATCACGGCCTTCCCTGTACTGGCACGTATCATCCAGGAGAACCATCTACAGCGCACGCACCTCGGGAAGCTCTCCCTCTCTACGGCTGCTGCTGGTGATATCACCGCTTGGCTCATGCTCGCTGCGATCATCGCGATCTCGCAGAGTGGGAGTATCTTGAGCACAGGCTACAATCTACTCTTCCTCATTGTCTACCTGCTGGTGATGTTTGGCATCATCCGCCCGCTCTTCCGTGTAGCGGGGAAGGTGTACAACAATACGGAGGTCATCAGCCATGGTATGGTCGGGGTGATCTTCATCCTCCTCCTGCTCTCCTCCTACATCACCGAGCTGCTGAGTATGCATGCCCTCTTCGGGGCCTTCATGCTCGGGCTTGTCATGCCAGAGGATCTCTCCTTCCGCAAGATTCTCACCGACAAGATCGAGGATGTCTCGCTGATGCTCTTCCTTCCGCTCTTCTTCGTGTCGAGCGGCTTGCAGACAGAGCTGGGGCTGATCGATAGCCCTGCTACCTGGGTGCTCCTCGGGCTCTTCACTCTTGTCGCTGTCGTCGGGAAGGTCGGTGGTACCTATGTCTCTGCACGCTTCTCTGGCGAAAGCCCTAAGAGCAGCATCTATCTCGGTGCCTTCATGAATACGCGTGGGCTGATGGAGCTCGTCGTCTTGGGTATCGGCTATGAGATGAAGATCCTGCCTCCGACGATCTATGCGGTGCTGGTGCTGATGACGGTGATCACGACGGTGATGACGATGCCGATGGTGCATCTGATCAATGTCTTCATCCGCATAAAGGGGCGTAAGCGTGACCGCATCGAGACCATTGATAAGCAGGCAGGAGCTAAGGTGCTCCTCTCCTTTGGTCGTCCTTCCTCGGGGGCTACGCTGCTGCATCTGACGAATCAGCTCCTGCGTCGTGGTGGCGCTCACCCCAATGTGACGGCTCTGCACATCACTACTGACAAGGATATCAATCCCATCGAGGCGGATAAGTTCTACCAAGACAGCTTCCGCCCCATCCTCCGTGCTGCCGAAGAGCTGGAGCAGCCTCTCGAGACCGACTATGTCGTAGCTGATGAGGTAGAGAGTGCCGTGCTGAATAAGCTCACTTCGGAGCGCTACAACCTCCTGATCGTAGGGGCTGGCGTACGTCTTTCCTCGGATGAAGATGACCGTGAAGCCAGCTCGATGCGTCAGCAGATGAGTCGCTTCATGGGCTCGTTGCCGATGCGTACCACGGAGAGCCTCCTCTCCATCCATAGCATGCTGCGCGACAAGATGGCCTTCTTCGTGCACCGTGCTCCCTGCTCGGTAGGTATCCTGCTGAGCCGTTCCTTTGATTCTCCGAAGCATATCCTCGTGTATGTGCGTAGTGCCAGCGACCTACGTCTCTTGCCCTATGCCCGCACGATGGCCGAAAATAATCAGGCTACACTGCGCATTGTCCTCTCTACTGGAGTCGCACGTGAGAGCCTCAATTCTCATCCAGGAGAAGAGATTATCACGACAGATAAGCTCTGCTCTGTCCCCGCCGAGTGTGACCTCGTGGTCGTCAGCTACACCTATTGGCAGGAGTCCTTCGATACTTGTGAAGAGCTCCTTGCACAGCTTCCTTCCACTTTAATACTCAATCTCAAATAGGTCCACTCCTCATCACTTCACGCCAGCAACTGGCCTCAACGCACAAAGACTATGACGAAGTTAGCAGCAAATGACCCATGGCTTAAGCCCTACGAAGAGCGTATCCGCCGCCGCATGGAGTTCACTCATGCCCGTGAGCGCTCGATCACTCAAGGTGGAGATATTCCCTTGGAGCAGTTTGCCGACGGCTACCTTCACTATGGCCTACACCATGATAAGGAGAAGGGGTGCTGGATCCTCCGCGAGTTCCTCCCTGGAGCTCAGAGTGTGCATCTCATTGGCTCATTCAACAACTGGCAGACGATGTCGGTGTGGAAGCTCAAGCGTGTCGATGACTATGGCAACTGGGAGATCTGTATCTCAGACAAGGCAATGCGTCACGGTGACTTCTATCGCCTCTTTGTCCACTGGGGCTATGGGAGTGGTGAGCGCATCCCCGCCTGGGCTACTCGTGTAGTGCAAGACCCCTCGACGGGTATCTTCAGCGCTCAGGTCTGGGCACCCGAGGATAGCTATACCTTCCGTCACGCACGTCCAGCTCGCACCGAAGAGCCCCTTATGATTTACGAGTGCCACATCGGTATGTCGTCAGAGGAAGGCAAGGTAAGTAGCTACCGTGAGTTCCAAGAGAAGGTCCTTCCCCGTATCATTGACCTCGGGTATAATGCCATTCAGATCATGGCTATCCAGGAGCATCCTTACTATGGCTCCTTTGGCTACCATGTATCGAGCTTCTTCGCACCCAGTAGCCGTTTCGGTACGCCCGACGAACTGAAGGCACTCATCGATGCTGCTCACGCAGCTGGTCTCAAGGTCATCATGGATCTTGTGCACAGCCATGCCGTACGCAATGAGGTCGAAGGGCTGGCATGCTATGACGGCTCTCGCACGCTCTTCTTCCACGAAGGTCCTCGTGGTGACCATCCCGCTTGGGACTCGCTGTGCTTCGACTACGGGCGCAACAATGTCATCCACTTCCTCCTCTCCAACTGTAAGTACTGGCTGGAGGTCTTCCAGTTCGACGGCTTCCGCTTTGACGGCGTCTCCTCGATGCTGTACTATAACCACGGCCTCGGCGAGTGCTTCACCTCGTACTCTGACTACTTCAATGGTCATCAGGATGCCGATGCTATGGCGTACCTCACGCTGGCCAATAAGCTTATCCATAGCGTCTACCCCGACGCGATCACGATCGCCGAAGAGGTGAGTGGTATGCCTGGTCTCGCTGCTCCCATTGAGGACGGAGGCTTTGGCTTTGACTACCGCCTCTCGATGAATATCCCCGACTTCTGGACGAAGCTCATCACGGATCACCCCGACGAGGAGTGGAGCCCAGGTGCGATCTGGTATGAGCTCACGAATCGTCGTGAAGATGAGAAGACCATCAGCTATGCTGAGAGCCATGACCAGGCACTCGTGGGCGACAAGACGCTCATCTTCCGCCTCGCTGATGCCGATATGTACTGGCACATGAGCCGCTCAAGCCGCACGCTTATCACGGATCGCGCTATTGCCTTGGATAAGCTTATTCGTCTCGCTACTGCCACCACGATGAATGGTGGATACCTCAACTTCATGGGGAATGAGTTCGGTCACCCCGAATGGATTGACTTCCCACGCGAAGGTAATGGCTGGTCCTACCACTATGCACGCCGTCAGTGGAGCCTCGCAGATAATGCAGATCTCCTCTACCATGACCTGCAGGAGTTCGACCGTGCGATGGTTCGCTTCATCGACTCGGTGAAGGCCTTCCCCTCACTCCCTATTGAGCAATATCACATCCACGAGGAGGATAAGACTCTGGCTTTCGGGCGTGGGGACTACCTCTTCGTCTTCAATTTCCACCCCACACGCTCTCACGTCGACTATCCTATCAATGTCCCTGAGGGCGCATATACCGTCGTCATCGATACCGACAGCAAGGCCTTTGGTGGCTATGGCCTTATCGACGACAGTCTCATCTATGCCACGCAGCCTGCCGAGAAGGCTGAGACTGCAGCCTGCTCAGCTCTGGCACCGCTGCGCCTCTACCTCCCCGCACGTACGGCTCTCGTGCTCAAGCGTAACACAAACAATTAAATGACTCTCCATAGTGGTGAGCCCCAATCAACTTACACGTCAAATGAGTATCAACACAAAGAACATTGCCATCTTCGCAGGCTCTGCTTCGCTGGAACTGGCTGGAAAGATCGCCGAAGCCCTGGGTATTAACCTCGGTGATATGCAGGTAGAGCATTTCGCTGATGGCGAATTCTCTGTCTACTACAAGGACAGTATCCGTGGTAAGGATGTCTTCCTCGTACAGTCCACCTATCCCTCTTCGGACAACATCATGGAGCTCCTCCTGATGGTCGATGCTGCTAAGCGTGCTTCCGCACACTACATCGCTGCGGTCATCCCTTACTTCGGATGGGCTCGTCAGGACCGTAAGGATAAGCCCCGTGTATCTATCGGGGCGAAGCTCATGGCAGACCTGCTGAGCACGGCAGGGGTCACACGCGTCATCACTATGGACCTGCACGCTGACCAGATCCAGGGCTTCTTCAACGTGCCTGTGGACCACCTCTACGCCTCTATGGTCTTCATCGACTACCTGCGCCAGACCTCAGACCTCGAGCGCACGGTCATCGCTACGCCAGACGTCGGTGGCGCTAAGCGTGCTAACTCCTATGCAAAGTTCCTCGGCGTGCCCATGGTCATCTGCCACAAGAGCCGTGCTAAGGCCAACGAAGTCGCTGAGATGACGATCATCGGGGATGTCACGGATAAGGACGTCATCCTTGTAGACGATATCGTTGATACGGCAGGGACGATCTGTAAGGCTGCTGACCTGATGATGCAGAATGGCGCTCGTAGTGTCCGTGCTGTAGCCAGCCACGCAGTACTGAGTGATCCTGCTACCGAGCGTATCAATGCTTCGGCGCTCAAGGAAATGATCTTCACCGACTCCATCCCCCTGCGTAAGCACTCGGATAAGATCCACATCGTGTCGGTAGCCAATATCTTCGCTGAGGCTATCAATCGTGTGATCAATCACGAGTCGATCAGCATCCTTTACTCTATCTAAAGGCAACCCTCTTCGTCGAGGAGCCCTATCACAGCCCCGCCCCCACACTTGTGGAGGCGGGGTTTACTTTGCCTTCGTCGCGAAGGCCTATAAATGAATGTGTATGAAGAAGCGTGAATACATCGAGGCTAATAAGGCTTGGCTCAAAGCGAAGTCTCAAGAAGCAGGTATTAAGCCCTTGCCCAAAGGAGCCTATTACAAGGTAATTACCGAAGGACGTGCAGATGGTAAGCACCCGTCGCCTCGTAGCATCGTCACGGCTCACTATACGGGGCGGACGATTGATGGGCAGGTCTTCGATAGTACGGAGGGTGATGTGCCTGCAGCTTTCCGCCTGAGTGACCTCATCGAGGGCTGGATCATTGCTCTCCAACAGATGTGTATCGGTGACCGCTGGGAAGTCTATCTCCCTGCAGAGCTGGCCTATGGTCGCTATGCGCAGCCTGGTATCCCCGCAGGCTCAACCCTGATCTTCGAGCTGGAGCTCGTCAGTATCGCATGATGCAGCTTTTCGGACTACAGCCCGCTGATCTCGTCTTAGTACTCCTACTCCTCAATGCCCTGACCTTTGTCGTCTATGGAGTCGATAAGTGGCGTGCTCGAGGAGGACGCTGGCGCATCCCCGAGCGGACGCTCCTTCTCTTGGCGGCCTTCGGTGGAGCCTTCGGTGCCTGCCTTGGGATGGTCGTGTGGAATCATAAGACTTCGCACAAGCGTTTTCGTTATCTCGTCCCTGTCTTCGTCCTGCTCCAAGGGCTGCTGGCATTCTATTTCCTGCGCCTCTATTGAGCCTGCTTCTTTCGTATCAACCAGCCCCTTTAATAGCCTTATAGATAGAGGCCCTATGGAGAGGCGAAACGAACCAGTACTGGTCAGCGAAGTGACCAGTACTGCTCGAAGTGTGAACTAGTACTGGTTGCTTTATCTAGTAGGTAGATAGGCTTTGCTGGATGACCTCTCTTTCGTGCAATATGTAGGGGAAGTCGCATCTGCTTTTGATAGGGCGGGAGGCAGTCCTGTAGCGGGTGCTACTTGGTGTTTTTTACTCCAGTAGTCTATCGCCTCGTATGGTATTAATGCTTATATTTGTGTAGTAATACTAACCCCGGTAGTAAAAAAGACTATGCACACAGACAACTATTGTGTCATCATGGGCGGAGGCGTAGGCAGCCGCTTTTGGCCATATAGCCGTGAGGCCAAGCCGAAGCAGTTCCTCGATATCTTCGCCACAGGTCGCACCCTTCTTCAGATGACTTATGATCGCTTCTCTAAGGTAATCCCTAAGGAGAACTTTGTCGTCGTCACCAACGCTATCTACCGAGACCTTGTGCTGGAGCAGCTCCCCGAGCTGACCCCAGGGCAGATCCTCCTGGAGCCAATGCGCCGCAATACGGCACCTTGTATCGGCTGGGCGACATATCATATCTATGCGAAGAATCCCAATGCTAACGTCCTGGTCACACCTGCTGACCACCTGATCCTGCAGGAGGATGCCTTCGACGAAGCTATCCGCCGCTCGCTGGACTATGTGAAGGCGCATCCCAAGCTGGTCACTCTCGGCGTACGCCCCTCGCGTCCTGAGACGGGCTATGGCTACATCCAGTTCACAGACTGTGAGGATGAGCACTTTGTGAAGGTGAAGACTTTCACGGAGAAGCCCAATATCGAGATGGCGAAGGTCTTCTACGAGAGTGGGGAATTCCTCTGGAATAGTGGGATGTTCGCATGGAACGTGCAGACGATCCTCGATGCCTTCCATCAGTACCTGCCTTCGCTGACCTCTATCCTCGACGAGGTGAAGGGTGCTTATGCTACCGATGAGGAGCAGAGCCGTGTCAGCCAAGTCTTCTCTGAGTGCCCCAATATCTCGATTGACTACGCTGTCTTGGAGAAGGCAGACAACGTCATGGTGCTTCCCGTCGACTTTGGCTGGGCAGACCTCGGTACCTGGGGCTCACTCTATGAGCTCAAGCGTGAGGAGCCTCGTGCGAATGTGGCCCTCCACACCAAGGCTCTCTTCTATGAGGCTGAGGGCAATATCGTTTCGCTCGATGGAGATCCCGAGAAGCAGCTGGTCGTCGTCCAGGGGATCAATGACTGTATCGTAGCTCAGAGCAAGGGAGTTCTCTTGATCTGTAAGCGCGATGAAGAGCAGCGCATCAAGGAATTCATGGGCGAAGCATCCGTCCAATTTGATAAGAAGTTCGACTAATCACTTAGTCCTATATAAAGCAAGTGCGGGCGAATCACCAATGGTGATTCGCCCGCGCTTGCTTTTGTCTACTACGATAGGGGCTTCGTTAGAAGGCTCCCTTGACGGCGATGAGTGCGGTGGCAAAGGCTTCCATCCCTTCGCGGCGACCGACGAAGCCCATGCGCTCGGCTGTCGTAGCCTTCAGCGAGATAGCCCTCTCAGGGATGCCCATAACCTCCGCCATCACACGACGCATCTCGGGGATGTGTGGGTTGATCTTCGGTGCCTCTGCTGCTACTGTCGCATCGATGTTGCCGATCTCATAGCCTGCTTCACGCACGAGGGCGCAGCTACGGCTGAGGAGGATCTTGCTGTCAATGCCCTTGTAGGCCATATCGGATGGGGGGAAGTGCACCCCGATATCACCGAGGGCAGCCGCTCCAAGGAGGGCGTCACATACAGCGTGGAGGAGGACGTCTGCATCGGAGTGACCTTCGAGGCCCTGCTCAAAGGGGATCTTCACGCCACCGAGCCAAAGCTCGTAGCCGTCACTGAGGCGGTGGACGTCATAGCCGAAGCCCGTCCGGAAAGGTATCTGTGGCATATATATTACTTGAGTAGTCCGCGGATGCCGTCCATATCGAAGGCCAGCGTGAAGCGGAGAGTCTGATCGAGTGGATTGTCGGAGATCGTAGAGATGAGGTAGGAGGCATCGATGCGGAAGGCGCTCATACGGAAGCCTGCCCCAGCGGTGAAGGCTTGGAGATTCCCCTTGTTGGGATGGAGGTAGCTGTAGCCAGCACGCACGAAGAACTTGTCACAATAGTTGTACTCGGCACCGAGGCTCCAGCGGATTTCCTTGAGCTCTTCGCCGAAGCCACCAGGCGCATCACCGAGGCTCTTGAAGATCCCCGCGATGGCAGAGGTCTTCTGATAGTCGGCGATCTTCTCTGTATCCCCCGTGGGAGGTGTGGGGACGAGGAGCTTATTAGCCTCGAGGTTTAGGGAGATCATGTTCTCCTTGTCGATGGGGTAGAGGAGTCCCGTACCCAGACCGAGATTTGTGGGGATGAAGGAGGAAGTCGTCCCTCCGTCAAAGGAGATCTTCGTGCCGATATTGCGGATGTTGAAGCCCTTTGTCCACAGGCACTCAGCCCCACCGATCGTGATGTACTTCTGGTGGTAGCCCGCGATGTCGGCTGCGAAGGCCGACCCAGGGCGATCACCTTGCTCACGGCTTCCCTGATCCGAATGGATGTAGCGCAGGGCTACAGCGAGGGAGAAGTTGGGAGAGAGCTTACGGGCGTAGCTCGCATCGATGGCGAACTCATTGGGGTGCGATACGCCAAGACTTCTTCCTGAGGCATCCCACGTCGTGAGCTTACCCATGGTGAAGTAGCGGAGCGAAGCACCGATGGTCTGGGTGTTGTCATTCCCAATACGGAAGTAGCCTCCGGCATGCATCAGAGCAATGTCGCTTACCAGGCGAGATAGCCAAGGTGTATAGCCGAGCGATAGGCCGGCCTTGCTATCTATGAATGCAAACTTGGCGGGATTCCAATACTGGGAATAGGGGTCTGCTGTCGTCGATACACCGACGTCGCCCATACCAGAGGCCCTCGCATCAGGGCTAATCTGTAGTGATGGGACCGCAGCTGTCACGGGATTGAAGTAGCGAGCTTCTTGGGCTTTGGCCGTTCCGATGCACCCGAAGGCGCAGAGAGCGAGAGTAGTAAAGGTAGTCTTTTGGTTCATATTCCTTGGGGTATGCTCCCTCTGGAAAGGGGATTAGAGAAGGATACCGAGTTATACTATAGCGCAAATATACGACTATCCGCCCATGTAGCACGCTATTAGCTTCTTGGGCTAACGCTTCTTCCCCTTGCGTGAGGACTTAGAGGAGGCCTTGTGCGAAGCCTTCTTGCTACCCTTGCTGTGCTCGCTATGCTTCTTCCCCTTCGCCGCTACCTTCTTCGCGGGGGCAGGAAGCGGAGGAAGGGGCTGCTGGGTGAAGAGCCCTGTCAAGAGGCGGGTGAAGGTCGCACGCGCCTCAGCACTATTGATGGCTCCGTTAGCGATGTAGACGATGCTGTACCACTTGTCTTTATGAAGGAGGTAGCCCGCATATCCACGTACACCACGCATAGAGCCACTCTTGAGGTAGGCGGTCACTTCGCTCGGGATGGAGAGGCTACGTACTGTGCCTTCGACACCAGCTTCGGGGAGTGAGGCCAAGAAAGGCTTGTGGAGAGACTGGTCACGCCAGAGCTCTGAGAGGATGAGGCTGAGTGCACCTGAGGAGAGGCGTCCCTCTGGGCTGAGTCCCGACCCATCCATAGGATAGAACTCGGTCGGAGTAAGCCCCAGGTGCTCTCGCCAATAGGAGCGCATCACTGTCGGTTGCCCCGTCTTGCGCTGCTCGTAGCTATTGAGTGCATAGGCAAGGCCTTCGGCATAGATGTTGGAGCTACGGAAGTTCGTGATCTTCGCGAGGGTATCCGCAGGGAGTGAGGTGTAGTAGCCCAGCGTATCGAGGCCCGTGATGAGCTCGTCGTAGTTGAGCTCGGGGCGATCTTGTAGGTCAATCCCCTCGAGGCGAAGGCCTTCATTGAGCCACACTGTGGCGTAGCTGGGAGGGTCAGGTATCGTCCAGCGTAGGTGTCGACCTGAGAGGCCTTCGCGTACGGTACCCGAGATGAGCAGGGTGTCGGCTCTACGCATTGGGGTGAGATCCAGCCGAGTTGAACTACCGAGGAGTAGCTCTTGGCGCGTGGGGACGAGGAGTGAAGCAACATTTGGCTCTACGACAGGCTGCTCCCCGTCGCTGGAGAAGAGGTAGAGATCGGCGTAGTTGTCTGCGATGTTAAAGCCCGAGATGGGAGCGCCATAGTACTCGTCAAGGTCTTCGTCGGCCCAAGTCTCATTGAAGAACGGATGGGGGAAGCCCTTGAGGTCAATGATTAGACGTCCCGTGATACGGCTGATCCCACGCTCCTCAAGCAGCGCCTTGACCTCACTGATGAGGCGCTTCTGATTGGGGATGTAGTGCGAGCCCAGTGAGGGATCTGCCGAAGCCTTCAGCACCAAGTCTCCATACAGTGTCTCGCCATCGACCTGCCCGCGGATCATCACGGGGATATGGAAGCGGTAGTCGTGCCCACGTAGCGCGAGGAAGGCTCCCGTCGTAGGGATCTTCACCAGCGAGGCTGGGCGGAAGGCTTCGGACGTGCGGTGAGCAAGTACGGGCTCTCCTGTCTGGAGATCGCGTACGAGAGCTGTGACACGTACCCCAGGACGCTGCTCATAGCGGCGCAGTATCTCGATAGCTTCGGGGTAAGGCTGCGAGTAGACTGGTGCGGTGAGAGCAAAAAGGCTGAGGAGAAGGAATAGGTGAGCGCGAAGGGACATCTGATGGTCGGGACTACATGAGCTGGGAGAGGGTAGGAGGGAAAAGAAGAGAGGCTACCCCTATATGTGGTAGGGGTAGCCTCTGTAGGTTGGGCGATGGGAGCACGCAGAGGTGCTCTATCGCTTAGGCTGAGCTGTAGCTTACTTGTTGCCCTTAGCCATAGCACCACGTGCAGCACGGGTGAGCTTAACGGCGCAGACGACAGCGTTCTTAGCGTTGATGACTTCAAGACCTTCGAAGCTGAGGGCACCGACCTGGATGGTCTTACCAAGACCAAGCTCCGTAACGTCGATGAAGAGCTTCTCGGGGATCTCCGTGTAAGGAGCGCGTACCTTGAGCTTACGCATTTCGAGGCTGAGCTTACCCCCTGCCTTCACACCTTCAGCGTGACCGGTGAGGACGACGGGAACTTCCATGACGATAGGCTTCGTAGCTTCTACCTGGAGGAAGTCGAGGTGCAGGATAGCGTCAGTGACGGGGTGGAACTGGAGGTCCTTGAGGACAGCCTTGACCTGACGGCCTTCGATGTCGAGGTCGATAGCGAAGATGTCTGGAGAGTAGACGAGGTTACGCACGCCATCCTGGCTTACGGTGAAGTGGAGTACTTCGTTGCCTCCGTAGAGGACTGCGGGGATCTGATCACCAGCGCGGAGGCCCTTAGCGGCCTTCTTACCGAGCTCGTTGCGGAGCTGGCCTGAGAGTTGGAAAGTCTTCATTCTCTTTGTTTTAAATTGTGTTACTCAAAATTAGTGTCTTCTAATTTCCCATCACACGAGTCCTCTCTGTCCGCGGAGGAAGGAGGGCTTCTCGTCTTCGAGACAATCGTCGAACGGCGCAAAGATAGTGATTTTCATCGACATCCCGACATATCCTCTGCGAATAGTTGGTGCTTCCAAGGCCTCAGCTTCCTCTAACCATAGAGAGGCTACTGTCCCGAGTAGCTATCTAAAGGAGGGTGCTACCAACCTATATAGGTCGTCGGGTGAACCTATATAGATCGCAAAGCCGACCAATATAGGTCACGAAGCTGACCAATATAGGTTGCCCCGACGACCTATATAGGTTCATATCCCGCTCTCGTAGTGTCTCTCCCTCCAGCCGATAGGGCAATTCTTTGTAGCTTTGCTCCACCATAGCCCCTATAAACAGATGAAGAAAGAAGATCTACGTATCGTATATATGGCGACGGCAGACTTTGCCCTGCCGTCCCTCCAGCGCCTCGTCGAAGGTGGATACAACATCGTGGCAGTCGTCACGATGCCTGATAAGCCCGCAGGTCGTGGGCATAAGCTCAAGCAGAGCAGCATCAAGATCTACGCCGAATCGGTAGGACTCGAGGTCCTCCAGCCTGAGCGTCTCAAGGATGAAGCCTTCGTCGGTCGCCTGAAGGAACTACGCCCCGATCTTGGTATCGTGGTCGCCTTCCGTATGCTCCCCGAGGTCGTCTGGTCACTCCCCCGCTTCGGGACGATCAACCTCCACGGCTCACTCCTGCCTAAGTACCGTGGTGCAGCTCCCATCCATTGGTCGATCATCAATGGCGAGACGGAGACGGGGGTCACGACCTTCCGCCTACGCCATGAGCTCGACACCGGGGATATCCTCTTGCAGGCGAGCCTACCGATCGAGCCAGAGGATTGTGTGGGGAAGATCCACGATGAGCTGATGCTCCTCGGAGCAGAGACGCTCCAGCGCAGTGTCGACCTCTTCCTCGCAGACGAAGAGCCTAAGGCCAAGCCCCAGAGCCTTTATGAGGCGAATCCCACGCATGCACCTAAGCTGACGAAGGAGAATACCCAGCTACACTGGGATCGCCCAGCAGTAGAGCTAAATAACCTCGTGCGTGGTTTGTCTCCTTATCCTGCAGCATGGTGCCTACTCTCCTTTGCTGGCGAAGAAGCTCAGCCCTTCAAGATCCTGGAGACGGCTGTCAGCGGTGAAGATCTCCCCACGGAGGAGCACCCCATCGGCTCTGTCATCATCACGGGCCGACGTAGTCTGGAGATTCAGACCTCGGCAGGGCGTCTTGCTATCAAGACCCTACAGCCAGCAGGTAAGAAGGCGATGCCTGCCTCAGCCTTCCTCAATGGACTCCATCTGAAATAAGCCTTTCCCATAGATTAGCTCCCGAGAGAGCTATCCCCTTATAATGCCATCGGGCGGCCACCTCCATCGTGAGGTAGCCGCCCGGTGGCGTATTTGTGGTCGCTTACTTAATGAGCGAGTAGGCTTAGTAGAGGCGCGTCAGCTGAGTGAAGTCCTTCAGACCACGCAGTGAAGCGAACTCAAGGTCAGCATCGATGCGTGAGGTGAGGCTGGGATCCTTCTGCAGAGCCTTCTGTAGCGAAGAGATAGCCTTGGCAGAGTCACCCATGCGAGCAGCTACGATAGCGCGGAGGTAGTCGGTCGTAGCATCGGGCTTAGCGATAGCTTCGAGCGTCTTGATAGCCTTGCTGTAGTTGTGGTTGAGGATCTGTGCTACGGCAGCATTGTTCGTCGTGACATCACCATAGGCCGTCTCCGCCTTGGCGTAGTCACCCTGACGCAGGTAGAGGAAGCCAAGAGCGTCACCTACACCAGGCATAGAGCTACCTTCGGCGATGAGTGAGGTGGCCTTGTTGAGGTCGCCATCCTTCAGAGCCAGCAGACCGAGGTTGACCTTCGTCTCGGGGTTGTCCTTACGCTTGAGCGCACGGTCGAACCATACGAGGGCAGCCTCATAGTCGCCACGCTGCAGGCAGAGTGAGCCGACGTTGTTGTATGGGCGGTAGTCCTTGGGGTACTTCTGCATGACGAGCTTGTAGATGTTCTCCTTCTGAGCTACGTCATCGGTGAGGGTAGCCGAGTAGAGGAGCTCTTCGACGCTCAGTGCGCTGGGGAACTTCTCCAGCAGGCTCTGGATCTCAGCATCGCTCTTGCCAATGATCTTGACGTTGGCGATGAGGCGAGAGCGACGGAGCTTGGGGAGGACCTCATCAGCGAGCTTGCTGAAGACAGCCGAGATATTGCGGATCTCATGCTCACGCTGCTCGGGGTCGGGGTACATACTCAGTACGCGAAGTACGAGTTCCTTGTCCTGGAAGTCGCTCTGCTCGACGAGCTTCTTGAAGCCTTCCCAGTCCTGAGCGGTGTAGTGAGCGTCGATAGCGACGTCAGACATCTTCTGCTTCTTGAAAGCCGTCTTGAGCTGTGCCGTGGTGTTCTTCTCACGCGAAGCACTGAGCTTTTCGTTCAGCTCCTTACCACCATCGGGGGAGGCGTAGGCCTGGACTTCGACGGATACCTCCTGGTTGGGAGTCTCCTTAGCGTTCTGTACGGTGTACTTCCACTCCTGCACCTCGTCCTTATTCAGCTCAGAGCTGCGGACGTTGGACTGCTGGATGAGGAACATGATGTTGGCATCATACGCCTCCTTGATGACGCGCTGGAAGCCGTCGGGAGAGATGACGGGCGTCACGCCTGCGAGCGTAGCGAGAGCTTCGGTAGCGATCACGCCATCAGCGACCTTGAGGTCGGGGAGCTTGACCGTGCGGCTACCCTGCTTCCCCTTGAAGTTGAGGTAGAGCTCGCTCTTTGCCATAGCGGGGACGTAGGGCAGGATGAAGTTGACGGTAGCGTTGGAGCCATTAGCATGGTACACGATACGGTCGTTGCCGTAGACCTTTTCGCCCTGGAAGGTGGTGCCGTTGCCCCACTTTTCACCACCCTGATAGCGGAGGATAGGGACGATGGTCAGCGTAGCATCCTTGGGGAACCACTTCGCGGGGAAGGTGAGGTGGACGGCTACAGGTACTTTGCCCCCGACGACTTCGAGGGGCTGAGGTTCGGCCTTGACTTGGTCGGCCGTCATGGGGCGTAGCTTTTGGCTACAGCTGCTTGCGGTGAGTAAGACAGTCGCCGATACGAGGGCGCCTGTGATCACTTGCTTGATCATTGCTGCTTGGGATAAATATGATGAAGGGTTAATGTTGCGGAGTCGTAGCCTTCTTGTCCTTGCGCTTGAGGAAGGGCTGGACGAGGGAGGCGAGGAGGAGTAGGGCGAGTAGTGCGGTGCAGATCTTAGCGACCAGCTCGGTGTGATGGATCGAAGCGGGGTCGAAGGTCATCGTCAGCTCGTGCGTCCCTGCTGGGATATAGGCTGCACGAAGCGTGTAGTTAGCGCGTACCAGAGGAAGCTCGCTCTTGCCGTCCAGCGTGAGGTGCCATCCGTGAGGATAGTAGATCTCAGAGAAGACGAGGAGACGAGGTACATCGGTCGTGACGCGGTACTTCGCTTGGCTGGGAGCGTAGGAGAGGAGCTCGACCTGACCGATAGCGGGTGCGGGCTGTAGGCTATCCGTGGCGAGGCTATCTGTAGTAGCAGTGGCAGGAGCAGCCTTGTAGCTTGAGAGTTCGCCCTCAAAGCGCTTGTCGGCGACAGCCGTAGTGCGCAGGGGCGTATCATCCAGCGCGGACATCTCTTCGTCAGCTGTCGTGACCCAGCGGATATCATTGACGAACCATGCGGGACCGAAGGCCTCGGAGTTCTTCTGATACTGCAGGCCATGCTCTTGGTCAGCGAAGATGAAGTAGCGCGTGTCGAGCATGTTGTAGACCTGCATGTTCTGCTTGGCGAGCTGACGCTCGATGAGGTCCTGATAGCGACGGAGCTTAGCAGCGTGATAGCCACCTACGCTGCGGTGATTGGCGCTGGTCGTAGCATCGTTGAAGCTATTGACTGCGAGGTTCATCACACGATAGTGTGGATCCTTATCCTCGGCGATAGCCTTGTCGACAGCGGTCACAGGACGAGCCTGTGCTTCGACGCTTTCCTTGGGGATGAAGAGATCATCATTCAGATAGCGCTTGTCGACGAGCCAGAGGTCGCAGAGGGTGATGACGCCGATAGAGGCGAAGAGGAGGGACTTCTTGATCTTTCCCTGTGCATAGAGTACGCAGGGGACGAGGGAGAGGATGATGACGATAGCTGAGCGGATAGCGTCGGCCGAGACGATACCGGCACGGACTTCCTTCAGACTACTCATGATCGAGGAGACGGGGAGCTGGCTATTGCCCATCGCCTGACGGAACATCTCATGCTCAGCGTCACTCATCAGCCCGAGGAAGGTCTGAGGAACGAGCCACAGCACGAGGCAGGGCAGGAGCGTCAGGGCAAGGCTCGCATATACGGCGACCTTGTCTTGGAGGACTTCCTTCGGATGGCGTGCGAATTCGACCAATGCCAGCACGGCGAGTGCGGGGATGGTGAATTCAGCGACGACGAGGATCGATGACACCGTACGGAACTTATTGTACAGTGGCATGTAGTCGATGAAGAGGTCGGTGAGCCACATCATATTGTGACCCCACGCCAGCGCAATAGATAGTGCCGTACCGGCAAGGAGTGCCCACTTCAGCGGGCCGCGCACGATGAAGACACCGAGGAGGAAGAGGAAGAAGACGAAGGCACCGACATAGACGGGACCAGCCGTGAAGGGCTGATCACCCCAGTAGTGGTTCATACCTCCGATGATCTGCTGGAATTCGGCAGGCACATCCTCCATATTTGCTGAGCCTTCGCTGAGCGCCCCCGAAGCGCCTCCGTAGAGGTTGGGGATGAGGAGCGTGAAGGTCTCACCCTTGCCATAGCTCCAGGCGGTGATATATTCCTTGTCGAGGCCCTTAGCGGTAGCCTGTACCTGCTGTTGGTTACCTTCGGTAGCTTCGGGTGTGAGTTCGCTACCACCACGGATCGTCTCCTGCCCATATTCATAGGTGTGATAGAGGTTCGAGCCGTTGATGCCGATAGCGATAGCACCTGCAAAGAGGGTGACGCAGGTAGCGATGATGAAGCTACGCAGAGCCTTTCCTCGCAGCGCTTCGACGAAGTAGCCGATGAGGAGGAAGACAATGAGGAAGGCGAAGTAATAGCTCATCTGCACGTGGTTCGATAGGATCTGAAGCGCCGCGAAGAGAGCTGTCATGGCACCACCGAGGAGGTAGCGCCCGCGATAAGTGTGTATGATCCCTGCGATCGTTGGCGGGATGAAGCAGAGAGTCATCAGCTTCCATATATGTCCTGCCGTGATGAGGATGATGAAGTAGCTGGAGAAGGTCCACATGATCGCCCCGAGCACCGATGGTAGGCGCTCCATACGCAGGGCACGCATGAAGAGATAGAAGCCACCGAGCATAGCGAAGAGCAGCCAGCTATAGCCTGGTAGGAGCGTGAAGGGCCACTGCAGCGTGAGGACATCTTGTATCGTGCGGATGACGCCTACCGAGGGGTAAGAGGGTGCGATCTGATACATCGGCATCCCCCCGAAGAGGCTGTTGGTCCAGTAGGAGAAGCCTTCCCCCGTAGCCTCCATGTGCTTGTAGACATCTGAAGCATTGCCGCTGGCACCAGCGACGTCTTGCTGGAAGAGCTCACGGCCCTCAAAGACTGCGGGCGCAAAGTAAGCTAACGCAAGGAATAGGAAGAAGATGACGACCCCAATCACTGGGACCGAAGAACGGAGGTAGTGCGAGGTAGAGGAGGGGACTTTGGCTTCCACGTATGATCTAATTAATTACGAACCAAACAAACATATCTCGCCCCAAAGGTACTAAAAAGCCCCCATGCACCGTGAGTGATGCCTTCAGAAAAGGGCTTCCGAGCGGAGGATACTAACGGCTCTCCATCGGAGTCCACTGCGCGAGGACGATGATCTCCCATAGCTTCTTGACGATAGCCGAGGCGTACTGCGCCATGCCGTAGTCCGAAGGGTGCACGTAGTCCACCCAAGCATTGGGTGCTAAGCCGAGTTCTTCTCGCGAGAGGTAGAAGAGGTTCTTCACGCCTTCCTCTTGGAGCTGCGCATAGGCTATTTGCTGAGCCGCATTGCAGCGTGCACTCTCCCTGCCTTGGGCTTCGGAGGTGAGGGCATTGCTATTGCCTGCGTGCTCCACAAGGAGGATCACGACCCCAGGGATCTTGCTGATACGGCGGACAGCTTCCTTCATGCGCTTGATGATCTCGTCACTCTCGATGGCCCCCATATTCGGCATGCAGTCGAGTATCACGATCGAAGGGCGCTGCTCACATATTAGGTCAATGATCTCGCTCTCCAGCTTCCCGTTGCCCGAGAAGCCGAGGTTGATGAAGGGGCACTCAATTTGTCGCCCCACGATATTCGCCCAAGCCATGCCAGGGCGGGAAGCGCAGGCGCCTTGGGCTATCGAAGTGCCGTAGAGGACGATGGGATCTTTCTTGACCGTGGGAACAAAGGCGAATCGACTTGCCTTCGGTACACCGATCTCCAGACAAGTGACCTCGTTGTAGAGCGGTAGGTAGAGGACGTATTCGGCTTCGCGCCCGACCGCTACCCCTTTGTCAAGCGTGTAGTTGTAGCGAATGGTATCGCCGAAGCTATAGCTCCCGAAGCAAAAAGCCATGTCATCGGCGCGATAGAGGTCGACACCCGACACGCCGGTAGCGGGCATGTGTGGCATGCTCTGAGGTTGTGAGACCACGTAGCGCACGCTGACCTCTCGTGCATCCGTGCTGAAGCGGATGGCCAAGCCTGCTGATTGGCAGGCGTGCTCCCATACCTTTTCCCGCACCAAGCCCTTGGCGCGATCGGGGAAGCGGTGGTAGTTGCCGCCGTCTTCATTCCAGCCTTGGTTGTGGATATAAGTCTCCCCGCTGGTCTGCATCGGGTCATACCAGACCGTTTGCCCAAGGCATTCGGTGAGTGCTGTGAGGAGGACGACGGCGAGAGTGTATAATTGTTTCAAGTGAAATTGCTTTTGCGTGAGTACTTTCCAAAGCGGGATGGCGCCTTGACTGCGGTGCAAACTTAGCCGAAACAGCTCAGCTAACCAAGCAAAGGTACTTGCGTGGGCGAAGTTTCTTCCTGAAGTTCGTGCGTCTTCATGAGGAAGATGCCGACAATTCTTAAATAGCTTTGTGGCAATTTATACGTATTAATGCGAGAATTAATACATATTATTTCGGCGATTAATACGTATAAATCCGAAAATTAATACGTATAAATTTGCAGGTTGATACGTATAAATGTGCGCATTCATACGGTTGATTTTTTGAAGTTAACCGTATTTTCTGCTGCAAACTCAAGGAGGAAAGCACGCGAAGTCAAGTACCTTTTCTCACCGCCTTCAGTAGTTCCGTCCGTGCAGTAGCGATGGTGAGAGGATGGATCACATTCCTTTTGCTCCCTCGACTCGGCTACTTTTTGCCGTGAAATAAGCCCCTTCGTTCGCTGAGCGCATAGGGCCGAATAGAAAAGTCCACCCCCTCAGACGCTGCACCACTGTCGTGGGTGCGCTGAGGGGGCGGACTTGCGATGGATAGCAAATAGAGGCGTGGCCTCTACGTGCGCCTTACTTTACGCCAAATTCCTTCTTGACCTGCTTGATCCAAGCGGTGAGGCGGGCGTCGGTAAGCTCAGGCTGATTCGTGGGATCGACGATGAGGCCGACGAACTGATCACCGCACTCGGCGAGTGAATGCTCGTACTCGTAGCCTTCGCGTGACGTGCGGCCGACGACTTCAGCACCCAGCTCTTCGAAGTACCTGGCGAGGATACCCACGCCATCAGCAAAGCTGACGGGGGTCTCTACCTGATTGCCGGGGCCGTAGATAGCTACGCGCTTGCCGGTGAAGTCAGCGTCCTCGATCTCGGGAAGGAATTCGTCCCAAGCCGAAGGCAGCTCGCCGTTGAAGTAGGTAGGCGTACCGAGGATGAGAGCTGCGTGCTTCTCGACGTCAGCCAGATGCGCCGTGTCGATGTCTACATATTCGATCCCTTTCCCCCAGGCTGCAGCGATACGCTCTCCCAGCTCGGCGGTGTAGGCTGTGCTCTTGCTGTAGAGCAGTCCTATAGTCTTCATATTGTCGTTGCTTTTGGGGTTAGTATTCGATGAGCTCCTTAGCTGCGGCGTAGATCTTGTCTTCGCTGGGCAGGGTCGTCAGCTCAAAGCACTTGTGGAAGCCTACGGGCGTGGAGAGTGCCCCGACACGGAAGATGGGGGCATCCAGATCACGGAAGGCCTTCTTGGCGATCGAAGCCGCGAGCTCTGCACCGAAGCCACCGAAGACGCGGTCTTCGTGTACGATGAGCGCCTTGGACGTCTTGCGGATAGAGGCATAGACGGTCTCTTCGTCCCAGGGTACGAGCGAGCGAAGGTCGATGACTTCGATGCTCTTGCCGAGGTCTTTCTGGATGCGCTCAGCGACATTGAGAGCGAAGTGAAGCGTATTCCCGTAGGTGATGAGCGTAGCATCCGTCCCTTCGCGGCGGATACGTGCCTTGCCGAAGGGTACTTCGAAGTCTTCGGGGATGACGGAGGCAGACTCAGCACTATTGTACTGTGCTTTGGGCTCGAGGAAGACCGTGACACCGCGTGAGCGCATCGCCGTACGGAGAAGCCCAGCAGCGTCGTCCGAGAAGCAAGGATAAACTACGCGAGCACCAGGGAAGGTCGTCAGGACACCTTCGACACTCTGCGAGTGGTACAGACCACCTTGGATATAGCCACCCGTAGAGAGGCGGATGGTGAT
The DNA here is from genome assembly GCF_943169685.1 of Porphyromonas bobii. Taxonomy (NCBI): domain Bacteria; kingdom Pseudomonadati; phylum Bacteroidota; class Bacteroidia; order Bacteroidales; family Porphyromonadaceae; genus Porphyromonas; species Porphyromonas bobii. The sequence goes on along the minus strand of NZ_CALPBU010000003.1, from coordinate 40,174 downwards.
ATTGGGAGAGTACTGCCCATTGCTGCGCCAGAAGTCGTGTGTGGAGTTCACGAACTGCTCCATAGCAGGCCAGAAGTAGTCGGAGAACTCAGCCCCTTCGATGACGATACGGATCTTGTCGCTGAAGCGGCTCATACCGTTCGCCGTACCGACGATGTAGTCTTCTGCGATAGGAGCGTTGAAGATACGCTTGTTGCCGAACTCCTGAAGCATCCCCTTCGTCACGTTGAAGACGCCACCCTTATCCTTGTTAGCGACGTCCTGACCCCAGAGGAAGGTGTCGGGATTGTGACGGAACTCCTGCTTGAGGGTCTTGTTGAGAGCTTGTACCAGTGTGAGCTTCTCGCCCGAACCATCGGGGATACCCGTGCCGTACTTGTCGCCAGGGTAAGCTTCGCCGATGACGTACTCCATGACCGTATCAGCCGTGGGATCTGGTGCCTTGAGAGCATTGCGGTTAGCGACCTTCAGCTCTTCGCGTGCTTCTGCTTCGATAGCCTGTAGCTCTTCTTCGGTGAAGCGATGGTAGCGCAGGAGCATACGGCGGAACTTCGGTAGCGGGTCTGCTGCCTGAGCGCGCTGCAGCTCTTCTTCGCTGCGGTAGAGCGTGTGCTTATCCGAGTTGGAGTGTGCGCCGATACGTACGCAGTCTGCCGTGACGACGACAGGCGTGCGGTGCTTGACTGCGTACTCACGTGCAGCCTCCATGGTGTTCATGGAGTCAAAGACGTCCTTACCATTACAGAAGAGGACCTTGAGATGGCGGATACCAGCGTAGTTCTGCCCGACGCGTGGGTTAGCCGTCTGCTCGTGCGTAGGCACGGAGATGCCATAGCCATTGCCCTGGAGGACGAAGATGACTGGGAGGCGCTCACGTGCTGCACCGTTGATGGCTTCGAAGACGTAGCCTTCGGAAGCGGAGGATTCCCCGTGCGAAGCGATAGCCACACCGTCTACGCCATAGTAGTCGAGAGCACGTGCCAGACCTACAGCCTGAGAGTCATGTGCAGCGACGCAGGAGGAGATGTTGTGGATACCCCATTCGACCTTAGCGTAGTGGTCAGACATGTGTCGGCCGCCACTCGTGGGGTCGGTAGCCTTAGAGATACCGTTGAGGATCATCTCCTCGACCGTCATACCAGCCGACAGGGCTGCCAGCAGGTCACGGTAGTAGAGGAAGAGATGGTCCTTGCCTCGCTGGAAGATCTGTCCGATAGCGAGCTGGATACCATCGTGGCCAGCGTTGGAGGCGTGGAACTGCCACCCGATAGACTGTAGCAGGTAGCTGGGCGCCTTTTCATCAAGGCAGCGGCCGAGGTAGAGGAGGTAGTACCAGCGACGAAGGGTCTCCTTGTCGGTGGTCTTGATCCCATATATCTTCTTTACTGAGCTCATAGTTATGCGTTGTTAGTCTTCCATTCTTCGAGGTAGCGTGCTACAGCCTGCAGGAAGGCGCCGCCGAGCATACCATCGATGATACGGTGGTCATAGGAGAAGGAGAGATAGATCTTATGGCGGACGGCGATGACGTCACCAGCAGGCGTCTCGAGGATCGTGGGTTCCTTTTCGATAGCCCCGATACCGAGGATAGCGGACTCAGGCTGGTTGATGATCGGCGTACCGAAGAGCGTGCCCGAGGAGCCGTAGTTCGAGATCGTGAACGTACCACCGGACATTTCGTCTGGCGTGAGCTGACCCTTGCGGCTCTTGTCTGCAAGGCGAGCTACCTGCTCAGCGATACCAGCCAGACTCAGCTTGTCGGCATCACGGATGACGGGCACGACGAGATTGCCATCGGGCAGGGCTACAGCCATACCGACGTTGACGTGCTTACGCTCGATGATGTTGTACCCATCGACAGCTGCATTGATGCGGGGGAAGTCCTTCAGTGCACGAGCTACCGCTTCGATGACGGGAGACATGTACGTCAGTGAGTAGCCTTCGCGCTTCTTGAAGTTGTCCTTCTCTGCTTCGCGCCACTTCACCAGATCCGTGATATCGGCCTTGAGGAAGCTCGTTACGTGAGGAGCTACCTGTACCGACTGTACCATGCGGTCAGCGATGATACGGCGGATAGGATCCATAGGGATCACGCGGTCATCGGGACCAACGGGCACAGCGGGAGCTGCGACCTGAGGACGAGGGGCGGATGCGGGAGCTGGAGCTGCAGCGCGCTCTGCACGAGGAGTAGGAGCGGGTGCCCCCTTCTTCTGCTCGATGTAGCGGACGATGTCGGCCTTGCTGACGCGACCACCAAAGCCCGTGCCTTGGATCTTATCCAGCTCTTCCTGACTTACCTTAGCGGCCTTAGCACGCTCGAGGACGACTGGTGAGTACCAGCGCTCTACCGTGCCACGATGAACTTCGGTGACGGGAATGGATGGGGTGGGGGCAGCAGCAGGAGCAGGTGCTTCCTTCTCAGCTGCGGGTGCTGGGGTGGCAGGAGCTACTGCCTGACCCGAGGTGTCGACGATGATGACGGGCTCACCGACAGCGACGGTGTCGCCTTCGCCATAGTTGATCTTGACGATCGTACCAGCTACGGGGGAGGGGATCGTAGCGGCCGTCTTGGCAGAAGTGATCTCGAAGAGGTCTGTGTCCTCCTCGATGTAGTCCCCTACCTTCACGTTGAGGACGGTGATCGTACACTCGGTTACGCTCTCGCCCATCTTGGGCATCTTGATATCGAATGTCGCCATGAGATTTAGCTTATATGATGTGTCTATTATATCTATGGAGTGGGTAGGCCGCTCTTAGGAGAAGAGGACCTCGTGGAGGATCTCCCCTGCTGTGGGGTGGGGGAAGATGTGGCGTCGGAAGTCCTCGATGCTGGAGCGGTCGGTGACGGCAATACCAGCCAGGAGGATGAGCTCCGATGCGGGATTCCCTAAGATGTGGCAGCCGAGGATGGTGTCATTCTCGTCGACAAGGACCTTACACAGCCCAGGGGCTTGCTCGTTCTCTACGACGTAGCGTCCTGCATAGGCCATGGGGAGCTTGAGCACGCGGTAGTAGCGGCCTTCGGCACGGAGCTTCTCTTCGGTAGCCCCGACACCTGCGATCTCGGGGTGCATGTAGACGACAGCAGGTACAGAGTCGTAGCGCATGCGGTCATCACTACCACCTACGATATGGTTGATAGCGACCTCACCCTCACGGATAGCGGTATGAGCAAGCATGGAGAAGCCTGTGATATCACCAGCGGCATAGACGCGGGGGTGGGAGGTCTGCATGTACTCGTTCACTACTACGGCTGCGCGGTTCATCTGGATAGAGAGTGTCTCAAGGCCTAAGCCATCCGTCACGGGACGACGGCCGACGCTCAGAAGGATCTGCGAGGTGGGGAGGATTTCGGTCTTCCCGTCCTTCGTCTCGATGCTTACGCCCTCAGCAGATACTGCTGTGACCTTCGTCTCGAGGTAGAACTGAATACCACGTCGTGCATACTCCTTGCGAAGCATGCCCGAGGTCTCGCTGTCCATAGCGCCGAGGATCTCGGGAGCCATCTCGATGACACGTACGGGGACACCGAGGGAGGTATAGATACCAGCGAACTCCATACCGATGACCCCACCACCGATGATCGTGATGTCCTTGGGGAGTGTCGTGGCACTGAGGGCCTCGCGGCTCGTCCAGTAGCCGACTTCGCTGAGGCCAGGGATGGGAGGGATGGCAGTCTCACTACCAGTAGCAAGGAGGACGTAGCTCACGGCATAGGTCTCGTCGTCTGTAGCGACTAAGATGCGGTCTCCCTCTTCGCCCGTGAGGCGAGCAGTCTTGGAGACGACCGTGACACCAGCACCCTTGAGCTTGTAGGAGACACCTCCGGTAAGGGTCTTGACGATCTTATCCTTGCGGGCAATGATCTCTGCGTAGTTGGCGGAGATAGCTCCCTCTACATGGATACCATAAGCAGCGCTTTCGCGCATTTCGTCGAGGAGGTTGGCCGAGTGGAGTAGGGTCTTCGTTGGTATGCACCCTTCATTGAGGCAGACGCCTCCGAGGGCTGTGTGTTCAAAGAGTACTACTTGAAGGCCGTTGGCTGAAGCATTCGCTGCGGCATTGTAGCCAGCAGGACCGCCACCGATGATGGCTATATCGAAGTTCTTCATTCTAATTGTCCTTTTTGTGTGTGTACAAAGCATTCCAAAGATACGTTTTTTCGTGGTACACTATCAACAAGCCTTACTCACAAGGCACGAATAGCACTTAGAGATGAGTGGGGAATGCCTCAAAAAAGAAGCTCGCCCCCAACTCCCGATCGGGAGCTGGGGGCGAGCTTATATATAAGGTGTAGGGACCTTAGTGCTTAGAAGCCCTTGCCGTGGCAGTGCTTGAACTTCTTACCGCTACCGCAGGGACAGAGGTCGTTGCGGCCGATTGTGTGGGCTGCCTGAGCAGGCGTACGGCGCTGCTCTTCGCGGTCCTCGGGGCTACCGACTTCGTGACGCTGCTCGTGGTACTGGGGCGCAGGGCGCTGTACCTCAGGGGCAGCTTCGCGGATCTCTACCTGACGGGGAGCTTCTTCCTCGGGAGGAGCGATGTTGAGTCGGACACGCATGAGGACGGAGGCCGTCTTGCGGTTCATATCTTCGATCATCGCACGGAAGAGCTCGTAGGACTCGAGCTTGTAGACGAGGAGAGGATCCTTGTTTTCGTAGCTGGCGTTCTGCACAGAGTTACGCAGCTCATCCATCTCACGTAGGTGTTCCTTCCAAGCTTCGTCGATGATATGCAGGACGATAGCCTTCTCGAACTCACGCATGATCGTGCGACCTTCACTCTCATCAGCTTCGCGGAGGTTACAGCTGACATTGTAGGCCATACGTCCGTCGGTCAGAGGGATCATGATGCGCTCATAGACGTGACCCTGCTCAGTGAAGACCTGATGAAGCGTAGGATAAGCGATGTCGGCGATCTGCTTAGCGCGAGCCATAAAGGTCGATTCTACTGCTTCGTAGAGCTGGTCGGCGAGGTCATCAGCCTTGGTGCGGCGGAAGGTCTGCTCGTCGAAGGGAGACTCCATAGCGAAGGTACGCATAATGTCTGTCGTGAAGCCCTCGAAGTCTTCGGCAGGCTGGTGCGTGTCGATGAGCAGGCGTCCAGCATCGTAGAGCGTGTTCATGACGTCCATCTCGATACGCTCACCCATGAGGGCGTGGCGACGACGCTTGTAGATGACCTCACGCTGGGAGTTCATCACGTCATCGTACTCGAGGAGGCGCTTACGGATACCGAAGTTGTTTTCCTCGACCTTCTTCTGGGCGCGCTCGACAGCCTTGTTGAGCATGCTGTGCTCGAGTACTTCACCTTCCTCGAAGCCCATCTTATCCATCATAGCGGCAAGACGGTCTGAGGCGAAGAGGCGCATCAGGTGGTCTTCGAGCGATACGAAGAAGACGGATGAACCTGGGTCACCCTGACGACCTGCACGACCACGGAGCTGGCGGTCGACACGGCGAGACTCGTGACGCTCGGTACCGAGGATGGCGAGACCACCAGCTGCCTTGACCTCGGGCGTCAGCTTGATGTCGGTACCACGACCAGCCATGTTGGTGGCGATGGTGACGACGCCGGGCTTACCTGCCTGAGCTACGATCTCAGCTTCCTTCTGGTGGAGCTTAGCGTTGAGGACGTTGTGGGGGATCTTACGCAGGTCAAGCATCTTGCTCAGGAGCTGCGAGATCTCGACGGAGGTCGTACCGACGAGTACGGGGCGGCCTTCGCCTACGAGGCGGACGATCTCCTCGATGACTGCTGCATACTTCTCACGAGCCGTCTTGTAGATGCGGTCGTTGAGGTCATGGCGAGCGATGGGGCGGTTCGTAGGGATGACGACGACGTCGAGCTTGTAGATGTCCCAGAGTTCGCCTGCCTCGGTCTCTGCCGTACCCGTCATACCAGAGAGCTTGTGGTACATACGGAAGTAGTTCTGCAGCGTGATGGTGGCGAAGGTCTGGGTAGCAGCCTCGACGTGGACGCGCTCCTTAGCTTCGATAGCCTGGTGCAGGCCGTCGGAGTAGCGACGGCCGTCCATGATACGCCCCGTCTGCTCGTCGACGATCATGACCTTGTTGTCCATGACGACATACTGGTCATCCTTCTCGAAGAGGGCATAGGCCTTGAGGAGCTGGTTCACGGTGTGTACGCGCTCGCTCTTGATAGCGTAGTCGGAGAGGAGGGCTTCCTTGCGCTCGGCGAGCTCCTCGGTGGTGAGACCTTGGTTCGACAGGTCAGCCAGGAGGCTGGCGATGTCGGGGAGGATGAAGAAGGTGGGGTCATCTGTACCGCGCGTCAGGAGGTCGATACCCTTGTCGGAGAGCTCGATGCTATTGTGCTTCTCGTCGATGACGAAGTAGAGCTCGTCGGTGACGAGGTGCATCTGACGCATGTTGTCGGCCATGTACTCTTCCTCGACCTTGAGCATACCGGCCTTGATACCAGGTTCGCTGAGGTACTTGATGAGGGGCTTGCTCTTAGGCATACCCTTGTAGGTACGGAAGAGGAGGAAGAAGCCTTCTTCCTGCTCCTTCTTGTCTGACGAAGAGATCTTCTTCTTAGCGTCGATGAGGAGCTGCTGGCAGAGCTTGCGCTGCGCATCGACGACGGTCTCTACGTTGGGGAGGAACTGCTCGAAGAGCTGATCGTCACCCTTGGGCACAGGGCCTGAGATGATGAGAGGCGTACGGGCATCGTCGATGAGGACGGAGTCTACTTCGTCGACGATAGCGTAGTTGTGACGGCGCTGCACGAGGTCTTCGGGGCTGGTAGCCATATTATCGCGCAGGTAGTCGAAGCCGAACTCGTTGTTCGTCCCGAAGGTGATGTCAGCGTTGTATGCTGCACGACGCTCGGGGGTATTGGGGCGGTGCTTGTCGATACAGTCTACGCTGAGGCCGTGGAACATGTATAGCGGGCCCATCCACTCCGAGTCACGCTTGGAGAGGTAGTCATTCACCGTGACGACGTGGACACCATTACCCGTGAGGGCGTTGAGGAAGACGGGAAGCGTAGCGACGAGAGTCTTACCTTCACCCGTAGCCATCTCGGCGATCTTACCCTTGTGCAGGACGGTACCCCCGAAGAGCTGCACGTCGTAGTGCACCATGTCCCAGGTGATCTCATTGCCACCAGCGAGCCAGTGGTTCTGATAGATGGCCATATCGTCCTCGATGCGGACGAAGTCGTGGCTGACGCTGAGGTCGCGGTCAAAGTCCGTAGCCTTGACGCGGATCTCGGCGTTCTCAGCGAAGCGGCGACCCGTGCTCTTGACGATGGCGAAGGCCTCGGGGTGGACTTCGTCGAGGACGATCTCGAGCTTGTCGAGGATCTCCTTCTCGAGCTTGTCTACCTTGGCCCAGATAGCTTCGCGCTCATCGAGCTCCTTGCCTTCGACGCTGGCCTTGAGTTCTTCTACCTCAGCACGTTCGCTGGCTACGTAGTCGTTGATACGCTGACGGAGCGAGGCGGTGCGGGCACGCAGGTCGTCGTCAGACAGTGCATCGATCTCGGGGTAGACGGCCTTGACGCGCTCTACCCAAGGCGTGATCTCCTTGAGGTCACGCTGTGATTTGTTGCCGAATAGCTTCGACAATAGGTCTATGAATCCCATATATCTTGTTTTATTTCTTCTTGTATGATGGAGTGGGAGGGCTTCCTTAGGGCTGTGATAGCGGGGAAGGGTACTCCCTACATATATATTAAATGTATAGGGCGATGTGGTATCGGAGACCCTATACTCGGGGTGCGCTATCGTGCGGCGTTCGGCGGGCGGATGCGGAGGACGTAGGCGATGGCCTTGGCTACGTCGGGGGCTTCGACGATAGGGTAGTCGAAGTCACGTGCCGTGATCCCTGCTCCGAGGAGGATGCAGGGACTGCTGATGGCTGTGGAGTGAAGCCACAGGTTGGGGCTGTCTGCAGGATCCTCGACCTCCCATCCGGGCGTGAGGGTCCAGTAGACGTCGGCTATATGGCGGACGTGGATCGAGCGGCGAAGTGCTCGGGCGGCATCGCTCAGAGAGGACTGGGTGACCAGACGCTCGCCAGCGACAGCCATACCGATGCCCTCCATTTCCTCGAGGAAGGCGGCCGACTTATCCTGGAGCTCGGAGAGTGCGATACGCTTCGTCTCGGCGAGCTTCCTATTGAGGTACACGCGTCCATCGGCGAGGCGCTCTACCCAGCTCCCCTGACCGTAGAGGGCGGAGAGATAGAGGTTGAGCAGTGCAGCACCCTTCTTGGCGCTGAACTGCCCGTAGCGGGCCTCAGCACCGCGAAGTCGTGGACGGCGATAGTGGGTATAGCCCGTACCCGAGAGGGCGAGCAGGTAGTTGCCTTCGCCGAACTTACGACGGAGCTCCTGCAGGAGGGCTTGGATATTCTTGTCAAGTCGTACGTAGGCGTCTACCTCTTCGCTGGTCAGCTCACCCTGAGCTTCGCGTGGTGCGACGTCAAGGCTGTACGAGAGGGCCAGCATACCAGGCGACTTGCTCTCGGCATAGCCCCCTTGGTCGAGTAGACGTAGTGCAAGGCTCGTGACCTCTTCGTTGGCCAGAGCGCTGCGCTTGAAGTCCGCTGCCTGATGTCCCTGATAGCGGTGCGTGAAGCGACCACCCCAGTCGGACCAGGTGCGAGAGGGTGAGCTGTAGCTACGGAGCGGACTCCATGCCATCTGCCCCCCGACGAGGCGCTTATTAGGCCCTTCGGCGGAGCGGTTGTAGGCCTCGAGGCTCTTGGGCATCGCCTCGTAGTAGCTCGAGCTGGCCCATGAGGCGATCTTGCTGTCGAGCCAGAAGGCACCGTTGGCAAACCACCCGCCCGAGGCGATAGCGGTCTCGGCGTCCGAGGCGATGGCATAGACCAAGCCTGCACCCGAGGAGGCCTCCTTGATGCGGTCGCCAAGGGTATTGACTAAGAGTGCCTTGGGCGAATAGGTATCGCGGGTGTAGCTCCCCGTGACGCTGGGGTCATAGAAGACCGAGCGCCAGGCATGCTCCTTCTTGCTCCAAAGCGTCGTGCGCTCGATGCCGTGCGTTTGAGGATAGGCCCCCGTATGCAGGGTAGCCGTGGCCGAGGCGCGGTCCAGCTCCGCCAGAGGGAAGCGGACATGCGGGTAGATCTTCCCCTCGGAGAGCATACGGCCTAAGCCGTCCTCAGTGAAGAGTGGGCGTAGCTGCTCGAGGTAGTCACCACGGAGATCCTCGATGGTGATATAGACGACTACACGAGGGAGGTCCCCCGCCTGCAGCGGCTGCTGGAGTGCCACAAGGGCCAGCAGTGAGGTCAGTAGGTAGCGCATGCTACGCTGCTCCAGTGGGCTCTTGGACATACTTATGAGATATAGGCTTGTGAAGGAGACGCCCCAGCGAAAGGAGACCGAGGCTGAGAGCGATCAGATAGACGCTCGGGTTGATCACCTGCCCTGCGATGAGGCTCACGATGGGGAAGGCGATGAGTAGCACGAGACAGACGGTATGCAGGACTGTGCGCACACGGCGTGTACGCTGCCCAGCGGGCATCAGGAGTGCTATGATGAGGTAGAGCGGATGGAGCGCGAGGAGATTGAAGTTCGGCGATACCATCGGATGCTCAGAGATGAAGCTGAGGTAGCAGAGGAGCGTCCCCCCGAGGCCTGCTGCGAGATAGAGGCTGAATTCGATGACTCCAGCGACGGGCTTTCTGAGCCAGCGCCAGATGAAGACCCCGATAGAGAGCAGGAGGATGAGGGAGAAGATGACGAGGGGATGGGTCACGCTGAGGCCTGCGGGTGCGATAGGACGTGGCTCGCCATACTCCAGCGTCTGCTGGATGGGGCGTCCCCAGATCTCTTGGTCAGGGGTGACGATGCCCATAGCGAGGTGGGGGAGCAGGCGTGCGGCCTCCATAGGGATAAAGAAGCGGTCGCGGATACTCATCTTCTCGTCCAGCTCGGGGCCCATCGCGAGATCTGTCCCCAGCACCAGCCAGGGGGAGGAGGCCTCCAGCTCGTTGATCGCCTCGCGCCAAGTCTTGTCGGGGAGTGGCGTGATGCCAGGCACGCTGTCCAGCACGAAGGTCAGCTGACTCCCGCGCTCGTCGAGCTTGCCGAAGTCCGTCAAGGTCGCGAAGTAGAGATCCAGCGGGCGCGTACTGCAGTTGTTGCGGAAGGCATTGTATCGGTACGTGCGGTTCTCGGGCTGTGCATTCTCGATGAGGAGTCTCCAGAGGTGGGCACGCTGTGTGCTGTCGGTATTGAGTACCAGCTCGCGGATGACACCACGGCTCTGATACTCGCTTATGTAGTCACTGGTCGCTATGGGTAGGACGATGTAGTCGGTCTTGCCCTGAGTGAAGCGCAGGGAGAAGTCGTCGGTAAAGTTGAAGATACCGTAGTTGAAGGTCACATCGATCCCCTGCTCTGCATCCCATACGCGTAGGCCTGCATGGCCGTAGAGGGTGTAAGAGTCTTCGGCGCTGGGCTGGGCAGCCAGATAGCTGATCTGAGCGCTCTGTGAGAGGGTAAGGGGGAGGCCGAAGGTCTTGTCATGCTGGGGCTGAGGCGTCTCAGCGACGCCCGTCATATAGGCACACAGACACACCACCGCCACGAGGAGGAGGCGGTAGGTCATACCAAGGGTCTTATATATATGGTGTAGCTGGCCTATAGCTTGCATCGAATCTGATCAGATAGGACAAAGATACTAAAAGTCTGCATGCTCTCTTGGGTCAGGCCTTCCCCACAGAGCAGGCGGGGGCCTTCTCCCATCGTAAGCGCCTCGTCTTCGCTGTGATTTCTTGGGGGAGGAGCGTATGGGTGGATATGCTCCTTGTAGGAGGGGTGGGGTGAACCTATATTGGTCGACGGGCTGACCTATATGAGTACGTGGGTAGAGCTATATAGGATGGCGAAGAAAGCTATATAGCTTTGGACTGATTCCGTATAGCTTTCTCTTGATTCCTGTATTAGGTTGTCGCTCCGCGTAGGGATAAAAGTTGCGGACGAGTGGTAGATAAGTTTGGACTACGTACGTGGCTCTAATATCTACGTACGTGGATATTTGGATTTGCGTGCTTGGTCTTTAAGACTACGTACATAGACAGAGGAAAACCACTACGTGAAGGTGCTTTTTCCTTCACGAGAAGGACACTTTTCTCTCCGCTGGATAAGAGGAATACTCGTGATAAGGCCACGGGCTTGCGTATCACTTCGGAGAGGTATATCGGGGATCTGGGCTATCCTATACGATCTCACCCATGGGATCAGCCTCGCTCAGGCAGCTCCACTGTCGCTCGTTCGTCTACTGCAGAAGGGCGGGGAGAGGACGTATAATAGCGGTGTTTCGCAGGTGTTTATGGGGTTGTTTTTTATAAAGTCGCTACCTTTGGGGACTACTTCCATTAGCACCGTACCTCATGGTATGAAACACATTCACTTGCTCTTAGTCGCCTTTGCGCTATCTTCTGGTAGCCTTCTCGCGCAGACGACCGTCGCTGTACAGGGCACCTTAAAGAAGACGACTGACCGCACGCCCGTGGACTTTGCTAACGTCCTCCTGCGCCATCCCGCTGATAGTAGCCTCGTCGTAGGGACGACCAGTGACGAGCACGGGGCTTTCCGCTTGGAGGCTCCCGAGGGCACCTTCCTTCTCGAGGTGCGTGCGCTGGGCTACCGACCCTATCATCAGACGCTCACCATCGCTGGTGCTCTTGACCTCGGCGAACTCCTCCTCACCGAAGAGACCAAAGAGCTCTCCGCTGTCCAAGTCACAGGGCGCCGCCCGATCATGCTGCGCAAGACCGACCGCCTGGTCTTCGACGCTACGCAGATCGCTCCTGCTGCCAGCTCGGTTCTGGATGTCCTACGGCAGACCCCTGGGGTGAATGTCTCCGACGATGGAGTCAGCCTCATCGGTAAGGGTGGGGTGATCATCCTCGTCAACGATAAGCGTGTGCGTCTCTCGGGGGCAGCACTTATCAGCCTCCTACGCTCCTATCCACAGTCCGACCTTCAGGAGATACAGATCCTGACCACACCACCAGCTAAGTACGAAGCCGAGGGGAATGCTGGTGTGCTGAATCTCATCCTCAAGAAGGCCAAGAATGACTTCTTCGGGGGAAGTATCTCCCCGCTTTTGGAATTAAAAAAGGAGAGGACGATGTATTCCCTCAATACCAACCTCAACTACAAGAATGACAAGGTCTCCGCTTCCCTCCAGCTCGGAGGAGGTAGGCTGAACTACGATGGCTATCTTGGGACCTACCGTACCTATCCTAAGCAGGGTACCTATCATGCAAGTGAAACGACGCACGAGGGGGCAAGTCCTCACTTCAACCTTAACCTCCGTGCAGGGCTGGACTACGCCTTCACCTCAGAGTTCTCGGTGGGGGGTAATGTCTCCTACAGCCGGAATAAGGGTAATACGCATCGAGTGAATGATAGCCGAGACTATCGCATCCTCCCCAGTGGTGAGCGTGAACTCCTACGCCTCCTCCCTGGCGTTGCCGACAATACCGACAAGAGTCACTATACTACGGCGAACGTTCACCTGGAGAAGACCTTCAAGTCTGCTCCCCAGCGTCGTCTCTCGTGGGATGCCGACTATGTAGGCTACCGAAGCCAAGTGGGGCGTAACTTCTCCTCTCGTGGCTTGATGCCTAATGGTACTCCCATCCCAGGATCGGACTTCCACTTCGATGCGCTGACCGATCAGCACACCGACTCCTACATCACGAGCCTGGACTATACTGAGCCTCTCGGTAAGGGGACGCTGGGCTTTGGAGCTAAGGGGACGTGGACCCGCACCTCCAACCGAAGCGACTACGATGCCAAGAGCTCCATGGGTGAGCGTCACGACAAGATCACCTTCGACGAACATGTCTATGCGCTCTATGCTGACTTCAAGCATCCGCTCTCCGACAAGTGGAATCTCCGCACGGGTCTTCGTATGGAGTACACCCATACGGCAGGAGAAAATAACGGCCGTCGTCTGGAGCACCTCAAGAGCTATCTCAACGTCTTCCCCACGCTCTTCTTAGGCTACAACCCCAACGACCGCCATGCCTTCAGCCTCAATGGTACTGTCCGCCTCAATCGCCCTCACTTCGGCCAACTCTCCCCGTTTGCTGACTACGAGAACCAGTACAGCATCATGCGAGGGAAAGAAGATCTGCGTGCTGCCAAGCGTGCCCAGCTCGCCCTCGGCTATACCTTCCTTGGGGCGCTGAACTTCCAGCTCGATGGCGGCTATCTCTGGGATGGTATCACGCAGGTCCTGCGCCTCGATCCCGTGACGAACCAAGCGAGCTACACGCATGACAATGCCGAGAAGACCTGGACCTTCGGTCTGGAGAATGGCTTCTTCTTCAATAAGGTCAGCTTCTTCCAGACCTACATCTCCCAGCGTCTCTGGTACTCCGATATGAAGATCGGCCCTGAGTCCACTTCGCTCTACGGGGGATCAGGCTTGAGCTATCATGTCAGTCTCAACAATACCTTCTTCTTCAATCGTAGTAAGACCTTCCAGGGGACCTGCTCCTTCTACTATCGGACACCTGGCTACGATTGGGGCTTCCATGCAGGTCACATCTTCTCTGGCGGAGCAGGCCTATCCTACACGCTCCTTCAGGGGAAGCTTCGCGTGGCAGTTGATGCCTACAACCTCCTGCGCAATAATCTCCGTCTGGACGTCACGACACCCGACTATCAGATGAACATCGAGAATGAGAATAGTCCCTTCTACTGCAGTCTCGGTGTGACCTACTCCTTCGGTGCTCCCATCCAAGGCAAGTCCGAGCGCAAGAGTGCCCAAGAGCTCCGCTCCCGCATGTAGCGCCCTGCCGCTACCATTCTTGGGTCACTCCCGCTAAGGCAAAGCCCCCAGCAGCCGTCCTCGTGGTGCCTGCTGGGGGCTTGCTGTATCTGGGCTATCCTATACGATCTCACCCATAGGATCTACCTCGCTCAGGCAGCTCCGCTGTCGCCCGCTCGTCTACTGCAGAAGGGCGGGGAGAGGACGTATAATAGCGGTGTTTCACAAGCGTTTAAGGGGGGTATTTTTTTTTTTTTTCTATAAAGTTGCTACCTTTAGGGACCACTTCCATTAGCACCGCACTCCTTGAAATGAAACACATTCACTTGCTCTTAGTCGCCTTTGCGCTATCTTCTGGTAGCCTTCTCGCGCAGACGACCTTCCCAATACAGGGCACCTTGAAGAAGACCGCCGACCGCACGCCCGTGGACTTTGCTAACGTCCTCCTGCGCCATCCCGCTGATAGTAGCCTCGTCGTGGGGACGACCAGCGATGAGCACGGAGCTTTCCGCTTGGAGGCTCCCGAGGGCACCTTCCTCCTCGAGGTGCGTGCGCTGGGCTACCGACCCTATCATCAGACGCTCACCATCGCTGGTGCTCTTGACCTCGGCGAACTCCTCCTCACTGAGGAGACGAAGCAGCTCTCCGCTGTCCAAGTCACAGGGCGCCGCCCCATTATGCTCCGCAAGGCCGACCGTATGGTCTTCGACGCTACGCAGATCGCTCCCGCTGCCAGCTCGGCTCTGGATGTCCTGCGCCAGACCCCTGGGGTGAACGTCTCCGACGGCGGCATCAGCCTCATCGGCAAGGGCGGGGTGATCGTCCTCATCAACGACAAGCGGGTACGTCTCTCGGGCTCTGCTCTGATCAGCCTCCTCCGCTCCTATCCGCAGTCTGACCTCCAGGAGATCCAGATACTCACCACCCCGCCCGCTAAGTACGAAGCCGAGGGGAATGCCGGTGTGCTGAACATCATCCTCAAGAAGGCTAAGAACGATTTCTTCGGAGGAAGTATCGCTCCTCGCTTCAGACTTCGTAAGGATAAGATCTTGTACAGCCTCACTTCCAACCTCAACTACAAGAAGGACAAGGTCACCGCTTCTCTCCAGCTCGGAGGAGGCTCTTCAGGCTATGATGGTCGCCTAGATACCTACCGCACCTATCCCAAGCAGGGCACTTTCCATTCGAGTGAGACCGCCTACTCGGGGCAGGGCCCTTACTTCAACTTTCGTGCGGGGCTAGACTATGCCTTCACCCCAGAGCTCTCCATGGGGGCGAGTATATCCTACAGCCCGGAGAAGGACGATACTCGCCGAGAGAATGATAGCCGAGACTATCGCATCCTCCCCAGTGGTGAGCGTGAACTCCTACGCCTGCTCCCTGGTGTCGCCGACGAGACCGACAAGAGCCAATACACTACGGCGAATGTTCACCTTGAGAAGAGCTTCAAGTCCGCTCCCCAGCGTCGTCTCTCGTGGGATGCCGACTATGTAGGCTATCGAAGCCAAGAGGGGCGTAACTTTACTTCCCGAGGCTTGATGCCTAATGGTACTCCCATCCCTGGGTCAGACTTCCACTTCGATGCTCTGACCGATCAGCACACCGACTCCTACATCACGAGCCTGGACTATACCGAGCCGATTGGTAAGGGGACGCTGGGCTTTGGGGCTAAGGGGACATGGACCCGCACCACCAACCGAAGCGACTACGATGCAGCGAGTACGATGGGTGAGCGTCACGACAAGATCACCTTCGACGAACATGTCTATGCGCTCTATGCTGACTTCAAGCATCCGCTCTCCGACAAGTGGGATCTCCGCACGGGTCTTCGTATGGAGTACACCCACACGGCAGGGAAGAATAATGGCCGTCGTCTGGAGAACTTGAGGAGCTACCTCAATGTCTTCCCCACGCTCTTCTTGGGATTCAACCCCAACGACCGCCATGCCTTCAGCCTCAATGGTACTGTCCGCCTCAATCGCCCCCACTTCGGCCAACTCTCGCCGTTCGCTAGCTATGAGAACCAGTACAGCATCATGCGAGGGAAAGAAGATCTGCGTGCTGCCAAGCGTGCCCAGCTTGCTCTCGGCTACACCTTCCTTGGGGCACTGAACTTCCAGCTCGACGGTGGCTATCTCTGGGATGGTATCACACAGGTCATCCGCCTCGATCCCGTGACGAATCAAGGGAGCATCACGCATGACAATGCCGAGAAGACCTGGACCTTCGGCCTGGAGAATAGCTTCTTCTTCAATAAGGTCAGCTTCTTCCAGACCTACATCTCCCAGCGTGTCTGGTACTCCGATATGAAGATCGGCCCTGAGTCTACCTCGCTCTACGGGGGCGCAGGCTTGAGCTATCATGTCAGCCTCAACAATACCTTCTTCTTCAACCGCAGTAAGACTTTCCAAGGGACCTGCTCCTTCTACTATCGGACACCTGGCTACGATGGAGGCTTCCATATGGGGCACGTCATCTCTGGCGGAGCGGGCCTATCCTACACGCTCCTCCAAGGGAAGCTCCGCCTCGCTCTCGACGCCTACAACCTCCTCCGCAATAACCTCCGTCTGAATATCACGACTCCCGACTATGAGATGTATGCCAACAACGAGAATAGTGCACTCACCCTCAACCTCGGTGTGACCTACTCCTTCGGTGCTCCTATCCGAGGCAAGTCCGAGCGCAAGAGTGCCCAAGAGCTCCGCTCCCGCATGTAGTGCCCCGCCTCCCGCTCTTGGGTCACACCCGCTAAAGCAAAGCCCCCAGCAGCCGTCCTCGTGGCGCCTGCTGGGGGCTTGCTGTAGTCTATCGCAGCTCCGCTGTCGCCCGCTCATCTACTGCAGGAGGGTGGCGAGAGGACTATATAATAGCAGTGTTTCACAGGCGTTTAAGGGGGCTATTTTTTTTTTTTTTTTCTATAAAGTCGCTACCTTTCGGGACGATTTCCATTAGCACGCACCTCTTGGTATGAAACACATTCACTTGCTCTCAGTCGCCTTTGCGCTATCTTCTGGTAGCCTTCTCGCGCAGACGACCGTCGCTGTACAGGGCTCCCTAAAGAAGACGACTGACCGCACGCCCGTGGACTTTGCTAACGTCCTCCTGCGCCATCCCGCTGATAGTAGCCTTGTCGTAGGGACTACCAGTGACGAGCACGGGGCTTTCCGCTTGGAGGCTCCCGAGGGCACCTTCCTCCTCGAGGTGCGTGCGCTGGGCTACCGACCCTATCATCAGACGCTCACCATCGCTGGTGCTCTTGACCTCGGCGAACTCCTCCTCACTGAGGAGACGAAGCAGCTCTCCGCTGTCCAAGTCACAGGGCGCCGCCCCATCATGCTTCGTAAGGCTGACCGCCTGGTCTTCGATGCGACCCAGATAGCGCCTGCCGCCGCCTCGGCACTGGATGTCCTACGGCAGACACCTGGGGTGAATGTCACGAATAGTGGCATTAGTCTCATCGGTAAGGGGGGAGTCATCGTCCTCGTCAACGATAAGCGCGTGCGCCTCTCAGGTACTGCTCTCCTCAGTCTCCTGCGCTCCTACCCACAGTCCGACCTTCAGGAGATTCAGATCTTGACCACACCACCTGCTAAGTACGAAGCCGAAGGAGATGCGGGCGTCTTGAACCTCGTCTTGAAGAAAGCTAAGAATGACTTCTTCGGGGGAAGTGTCACGCCATCCTTCGGGATCAAAAAGTCGCGGCCTCGCTATGGTCTCAGTACGAGCTTCAACTATAATCAGGGCAAGGTCACAGCTTCCCTTGACCTCGGTGCCGGTACGGGGCTGTTTGATGGTGATCCGCGTACCTATCGTACCTATCCTCAGCAGAAGACTTACTATGTCAGTGATACCTACTACACTGGGCGGGATAAGTACTTCAACATACGTGGAGCACTGGACTACGCCTTCACTCCAGAGCTCACACTCGGCTTCAGCGCCTCCTATACGCCTCAGCAGGATAGTACGCATCGTGAGAATGATTCTCGCGACTATAGTATCACTTCCGATGGCTCGTACCAGCTCCTTCGTTCCCTCCCAGGGCTTGCGGTGAACATCGATCATGGGAGGTACATCTCGGCGAATGCCCACATGGAGAAGACCTTCAAGGGGGTGCCTAAGCGCCGCCTATCGTGGGACGTGGACTATGTCGGCTACCGCAATCGGGAGGATCGTAGCTTTACCTCCTCGGGCCTAACCCCTCAGGGTACTCCTATCGCGGGCTCGGACTTCCGCTTCAATGCGCTGACCGATCAGCATATCGACTCCTATATCGCCAGCCTGGACTATGTCGAGCCCCTCGGTAAGGGGACGCTGGGCTTCGGAGCAAAGGGGGCTTGGACGCGCACCAGCAATAGTAGTGACTATGATGCAGCGAGCACGATGGGTGAGCACCACGATAAGATCCGCTTCGATGAGCAGGTCTATGCGCTCTATGCGGACTTCAAGCATCCCCTCTCTGAGACGTGGAGTCTTCGCACGGGGCTTCGTATGGAGTACACCCATACGGCAGGGGAGAATAACGGCCGTCGTCTGGAGAACTTGAGGAGCTACATCAACCTCTTCCCCACGCTCTTCTTAGGCTACAATCCCAATGACCGTCATGCCTTCAGCCTCAGCAGTACCATCCGTCTCAACCGTCCGCATTTCAGTGCGCTCTCTCCCTTCGCTAACTATGAGAATCAGTACACCATCATGCGAGGGAAGGAGGATCTACGTGCTGCGAAGCGCGCACGGCTTGCCCTCGGATATACCTTCCTCGGTGCGCTGAACTTCCAGCTCAATGGGGGCTACCTATGGGACGGGATTACGCAGGTGATACGCCTGGATCCTGCGACGAACCGAGGAAGCTACACCTATGAGAATGCCGAGAAGACCTGGATCATTGGACTGGAGAATAGCTACTTCTTCAATAAAGTCAGCTTCTTCCAGACCTACATCTCTCAGCGCCTTTGGTATAATGAGACGAAGCTTGATGCCCATGTGTCCTCTCCCTATGGAGGCTCTGGTCTGAGCTATAGCTTCAGCATGAACAATACCTTCTTCTTCAACCGCAGTAAGACCCTCCAAGGTACCTGCTCCATCTACTACGCGAGCCCACGCTACGATGACGGAGGTCTGAGGCACTCGCATTCCTTCACGGCTAATGCAGGCCTATCCTATACGCTCCTCGATGGGAAGCTCCGTATCGCTGCCGATGCCTACAACCTCATCTGGACCGAGCCCTACATCAATATCAATACCCCCGCCTACCAGATGCGTGTCAAGAACGAGTCGAATAGCCTCTACTCGCTGAGCTTGACCTATTCCTTCGGTGCCTCCATCGAGGGTAAGGATGAGCGCCAGAGTGCCCAGGATCTTCGCTCGCGTATGTAGCGCCCTACCGCTCCCGCTCTTGGATCACACCCGCTAAAGCAAAGCCCCCAGCAGCCGTCCTCGTGGCGCCTGCTGGGGGCTTGCTGTATCCCTCGCCTGCAGGCAGGCCGCTACTTTCTTCACCCAAAGCTTGCGCCTTCGCTCTGCTTTCCCCTTCGCTCAAAGTGCCTGCTTCATCGGTTGCACGGCCCGAACGTATACCCCTTCTCATCAAGACGTATACGTATCGTGAGCAAAACGTATACGTTTGGCGGTGAAAACGTATACGTTTCGAGTGTGAAACGTATACGTCTTGGGTATGAAACGTATACGTTTTGCTCGCACAAGGTATACGTCCTCCCGTCGCAGCCTCCTCCCGCCCCGCACGAACGCCCCACTGCACCGTCCTCGGCTCCCACAGCACTATCTACTATTCTTGGTAATTTAGATGCCTCATAAGGGGCTTCTTCGCAGTGGAAGACAGCTGCAAGGGACTTATAGTAATTGGTTGATTTTTTACTCAGAGATATGGATGCAAGGCAGTGTATGATCATAGACTTGGAGCGGCAGGGGGACAAACGAATGTTCATCACCGAGCAGGTCGAGTCCATAGATGTCAGTGAGCATGGAGGATGGTTGGTGCGCTTCAAGACCTCTCCCCGTGTCTTCCAGTACAATAAAGCTCGCCTCCTTTATCTGAAAGATCCCAAGCCTATCAACGTCGTGCATAGGGGGCTCTACGTCCGGAACAAGCGTATCTCCGACATTGCAGAGCTCCTGTGCTTCGCCTACTCCACGTACAATTTCTATCGAGTGACCCATACGAATGGCTATGTAGAGTGCCTTGATGGTCGGGAGATCTATATTACCCGCACGCCGATAGACCTGACGGGGGGCTCTACGTGGGACTATCTGAAGAAGCTCGCAGCTGAGACGGGACTATGCGCCAGCGACGGGACAAATATCTTAGCGAAGTCCTACCGTCTGGTGGATGTGAAGCGAGATAACGTGCCCCTTGCTCAGTACCTTGGTGATAAGAGGAAGCTGGCTACGCGCTCTATGCCACGGCAAGTCTACTATCCCTTCGGGTGCAATGCCAGCCAAAAGGCTGCGGTGGAGGCAGCCCTATGCCATCAGGTGAGTATCGTGCAGGGGCCTCCAGGTACGGGGAAGACGCAGACGATCCTCAATATCATCGCGAACTTGCTCCTCGCAGGCAAGACTATATTGGTGGTATCAAATAATAATTCTGCCGTAGAGAATATTGCCGAGAAGCTCCAGCGTGAAGGCTTGGGCTTCCTCGTGGCACAACTGGGGAACTCTGAGAACAAGGAGGCCTTCATCCAACAGCAGCAACCCTATTACCCCGATATGGAGGGATGGGCGCTCGAGGATGCTTCGGCGGTCAAGAAGGTGGCCAAGGAGGCTCTGCGGAAGGTGTCTCAGGGCTTTGAAGACCAGACGAAGCAGGCGCAGCTACGGGCCGAGCTCAATGCCTTGCAGACGGAGCGTCAGTATAATGATCTCCTTAATGAGGCTATCGGGCAAGATGTCAGCTGGCTGAAGGATAAGTCTCCTGCTGGGCTGATGGCCTTACTTACGCGCTTTCAGCAGCTCGCAGAGCGTTCGGAGCGGCCCAGCTTTTGGTTTCGCTTGAAGAGTACATTCACTTTAGGACCGCAGGCCTTCTCGTTCCTCAAGAGAGAGTTTGCGGAGGTCATCGCTTGCCTGGAAGATGCCTACTATGAGGCTTCTCAGTCTAAGATAGAGAAGGAGCTTTCTGCCGTCACGCAGCGTCTTCAGTCCATCGACTTAAAGCAGAGCGTCAAGGAGCTTACGACCTCGTCGCTCCAGCTTCTCAAAAGCAAGGTGAGCAAGCGCTATGATAGTGGCGGCGCCCGATGCCAGTTCACTATCAGAGACTTCAAGCTCAAGACGGAGGCTTTCCTCAAGGAATATCCCGTGGTGCTGAGTAGTACATACCGATCGAATGGGAATATCAATCCCGACTATGTCTTTGACTATGTCATCATGGACGAGGCTTCGCAGATCGATATCAAGACGGGAGCATTGACCCTATCGTGTGCTATGAATGCTGTGATCGTAGGGGATGACAAGCAGCTACCTAATGTAGTAAGCCGAGAGGAGGCCCTTGCTCTCACAGCTATACGAGAGACCTATCAGGTCGATGACCGATATGATGCTGTGACGCATAGCTTCCTGAAGTCCTGCTTAGAGATCTTCAAGGATGCCCCCGTGACGCTGCTACGTGAGCACTATCGTTGCCACCCCAAGATCATTGAGTTCTGCAATCAGCGCTTCTATGATGGGGAGCTGATCTCCATGACGACGGATAAGGGTGAGGAGAAGGTGCTTCAAGTCCTACGCACCGTGAAGGGGAATCATGCCCGAGGGCGCTTCAACCAGCGTGAGATAGACGTCATCACGCAAGAGGTGCTACCAGAGTTTCAGGATCAGGGGAGCATCGGTATCATCACCCCCTATCGTGATCAGGCGCAGGCTATCAACCAGATGCTGGGCATGGATATCGCAAGTACGGTACATAAGTACCAGGGGCGAGAGTGCGACACGATCATCATGAGTATGGTGGACAATAGTCCGACAGAGTTCTCTGACGATCCAAACCTCCTCAACGTAGCTATCTCTCGTGCCAAGACTCACCTCTGTATCGTGGCGACAGGGAATGATCTGCCTGAGGGGAGCATCCTATCTCAGCTTATCAGCTACATTCAGTATAACAACTTTGAAGTGAAGGAGAGCAAGCTGCGCTCGGTCTTTGATCTGCTATATACGCAGTACACTACGGAGCGCTTGGCTTATCAGTCCAAGCATCAGGTATCCGGGCAACTATCTGAGACGCTCTTCTATGATACGCTACTCAAGGCTCTCAATGGGGTGGGGCGTAGCGAGCTTTCCGTGCTCTGTCACTATCCCCTTGAGAGACTCATCGCTGATGTGTCGCTACTGGATGCTGAGGAGCGAGCTTTTGTCAAGAGTCCTCTCTCGCACGTGGACTTCCTCGTCTATAATTCGCTGACGAAGCGTCCGCTACTCGTCATTGAGGTCGATGGCTGGAGCTTCCATAAGGGAAGTACTACGCAGCAGGCCCGAGACGCACTCAAAGACCGCCTTCTCTCCAAGTATGATCTCCCTCCCTATCGTATCTCTACGACAGATATGGTGACGGTCGATATGCTGAGAGAACGGCTGGCTACTTTATTGTAGGCCTGCAGTAAGGCACTGTAGTTATTAGAAAAAAGCCTACCTTCGTGGTGCTTCCCAGGAGGGGAAGTGTCTTTCATCAGAAGTGTCCAGAGAACGGCTACGAGCCGTCCGCAACCTATCCGCATACGGGGCAAGGTGCGAGAGGCAGACTCCCTGCCTGACACGAGAGGACGTATCGTCTCATCTAAAAATAAAAGGTATGACTACCCAAGCTACATCTACTTCGACAGAGGAGCTCACATTCAGCTCCCGCACTATCTATTCGACTGAGCACCCCGAGGGGCAGCTGCGTCGGATGGATGGCACCCTGCTGCGTCTCTATCCCGCTACATCTCTCCCCACACCGCTGACACCCGAAGCACGTACCGAGGCTACTGAGCTCTTTCGCCAAAGCCTCTCCCTCTTGTGGCGGTATCGTGAGCGCATCCTTTCGGATAGCCGAATGTTCCTCACTCCCATAGCTGAGACGAATGGCTTGGCATATCTGGGCGCCTTCCCCGTGGCGACACTGGGCACGTACATCGAGCTCTGGACGCTGTGTGATGCTGCGCTCATCACGGACGAGCGTGGGATCCAGCACTTCGTGACGCGTGTGGCAGGTAGCCCGCTCTCTGGGAGCAATCGCTGTACGCTGGTAAGTGAGGAGGGCGAAGTCAGCACGCGCAGTGTACGGGACTTTAGTTCGCTGTGGCGTCCCCTCCGTGGCTTGATCCGCCGCTACCGAAAGCCCCAAGCCACCGCCGAGCACTACACCCTTACCGAAGTCCTTAGCCTCCTCAGTGAAGAAGGGTAGGGCAGTCCTACCCATACCCAGCGGAGGGGAAAGTGTCCTTCTCGTGAAGAAAAAAGCGCCTTCACGTAGTGCTTTTCCTCTATCTATGTACGTAGTCTTAAAGACCAGGTACGTAAATCCAAATATCCACGTACGTAGATTTATCGTCCACGTGCGTAGTCCAAACTTATCTGCCGCTCGTCCACAACTTTTATCCCTACGTGGAGCAACAACCCTAATATAGGTCAGTGGGGCGACCAGTATTGGTCGACGTGCGAACCACTATAGGTTCATAGTAGTAACCAATAGTGGTTGACTCACGAACCACTATTGGTTTGCACTACCAACAAGTAGTGGTATGCATCCCTCCCCTCGCAAGTATAGCCAGCAAGCCCCCTGACGTATGCGGATAGCCGTGCATCAGGGGGCTCTTTCTTTGCGCCTTTCTTGTCTGTATGTATTTTACTAAGTTTGTGGTAGACAACTGAATCTGAAGACATCAAGTCTACACCACAAACGTCTTACCATAACTCACGATACCCTTATGAAGAAGAGCGCCCTTCATAGTCTATGTCGCCTGTCTCGGTGTGAGCACTCTCGCCTCATACGGAGCTCAGCAGGCGCTCTGCCTTGCCCCACAAACAGCCCTCGACACAACAGATCGTCTGCAAAAGAAAATTGAACACCATGAAGACTCTAACTAAATGCTTCCTACTCCTCGTAGTACTCCTCTGTAGTGAGCAAATTCTCTTAGCCCAAGCTATTAAAGGCACCGTAGTAGATGCCGAAGGGAAACCTATTGAGTTAGCCCACGTTATTGCGCGTAAGCGTGCGGACAGTACCTTCGTAGCAGGCTGTCTGACAGATGCCCAGGGGCGATTTGCTTTTGAAGCGCTGTCTGCGTCTGAGCATATACTCACCGCCAAGTGTATTGGCTACAAGGCTCGCACAATAGCAGCTCAGCCGGTCTGTAATATCATATTGGAGGGTGATGCCACCGAACTGTCAGAGGTCGTCGTGCTTAGCTCCTATGTCAAGCGTTCTCCCTCGGGCGATCTCTCTGTGCGCATCCAAGGTAATCCCATTGCTAAAGGGAAGAGCCTCATGGAGACTCTGCGCTATATACAGGGAGTCGAGGTGCTTAGTGGAAATATCTTGATCAATGGTAAAGACCATACCATCATCTATCTTGGAGATCGCAAGATTACGGCCGAGCAATTACGCTCCATCCCTACCAATATGGTGAAGCATATCGAGGTGATACCCAATGCAGGAGCTTCCTTTGGGCAAGAAGCCCAAGGAGGTATCGTGCGTGTAACTCTTCGACAGAAGGAGGGACTTATTGGGGCAATTGGCTTGACTGCACAAGCAGATGGAGAGGGTTTTGTAGATGCCATCCTCACTCCTACGCTACAATATCAGCTTGGTAAGCTATCTGTATATAACAACCTTAAACTGGGTTCAGGGAATTATCGCACAAGGTACAAGCGTCAAGATAACTACGGCACCCATCATGTAGATCGAAAGTTTCATTCGGATAAGGAGTCCTTGGCTCTTCACGAGAATTTGGGGCTACAGTATCAGCTTACTCCGACGCAATCCCTGCAAGTTTATGGAGGGCTATATCTGATTAAGCATCAATCAAACCAACCACAACGGGCAGCTGCTGAGTCTGAGACAAAAGACCCAAAGCTCTTTTATCGAAGGTAATGCGGGCTTGCTCTATCGAGCTAATCTGAATGTCGGGAAAAACTCTTCCTTCTCTACCAAGGTCGAGTACCTCAATCAGAGCAATAGCGATCATATAGACTATGAGCTCAATACTCATGACGAGAATGAATTGAGGCAGAGGCTGTCCTACCTCTATGTGGAGCCTCGTTTAGAACTGAAGTCGAGCAAGGGGAGTAGTGTAAACTTGGGGATTCGCTTTAGCCGTCTGAGAGACAGAAACGAAATGTCGGGTATCGCCAGCACAATACTCACTCAAGTAAAGCAACAAGATTTCCAGATCTCTGGAGGGGACTTTGCCCCGTGGGTAGAGTACAGCCGCATGATTGGTCAGCGAGCATTCGTGCAGGTAGGGCTGACCTATCAGCTAACAGATATGCAGTATAGCGATTATCTCAATCGGATTGCGTCTATCAACAACCGTTATTCGGGGCTGTATCCCAATGTCCAGTTGCAATACATGCTGAACCCGCAGAAGCAGTCGGGTATATCTATAGCTTATCGCCGAGACTATTCGCTGCCTAACTATGGCTACTATAGCCCAGTGGCTGTCTATCAAAACGAGAAGCTGTATAGCATAGGTAACCAAAATCTAAAGGAAGAAACCTTTCATTCTGTAGAGGCGAATTACTACATCAATCCCAATTGGATACTGACTTATAGGCTAAAGAGCGGTGCGAACATCATACATCTGCTTGCTCATCGAGACCCCATGCAGTCCGATGTGGTGTACACGAGACCCGAAAATAGTGGCACGAGTCTACAGCACTATACTTCCCTCTCCTATACAGCCAGTGTGTCGGACTTTTGGCAGACAAATAATAGGGTCTTTGTGAGACACAATACAGAGAAGAGCCCAGGTAAGACCGTCTCCAGCGCTTGGCTGGGGTGGAGTGCCACCCAGCAGTTTAGATTGAGTAATACGATGGGACTAACGCTATCGGCTACAGGACAGACTGCAGAGAAGCATCTGAGCCATGAAGTAGGGCTACGCTATGATATAGATGCCGGTGTCTATATGAGCTTGTTGAATGATCAGCTACAGATCAATCTTGGGGTGCTCAACCTCATTCATAATAGAGCGGTTATGCGTGTCAAAACAGATTTTGCAGAGCTCGAGCGTACGGATTTATCTCCTCGTAGACGCCTCAAATTAAGCGTGACATGGCACTTCTCCAGCGGAGATAAGATCAAGCGCAGTAGCTCGCGTACAGTCAATTCGCCCACCAGAGAGACCCCTACACTGTAAGGCTCGATACTATCCCTCCCCTCGCAAGTTATAGTCAGCAAGCCCCCTGACGCATGCAAATAGCCGTGCGTCAGGGGGCTCTTTCTTTGCACCTTTCTTGTGTGCATATCTTTTACTAAGTTTGTGGTAGACAACTGAATCTGAAGACATCGAGTCAACGCCACAAACGTCTTACCATAACTCACGACACGATTATGAAGAAGAGAGCCCTTCATAGCCTATTCGCCTGTCTCTGTGTGAGCGCCCTCGCCTCATGCGGAGCTCAGCAGGCACTCTGCTTTGCCCCACAAACCACCCTCGACACAAGCACCAACACGATCAAGGTCGCTGATCAGCCCGTCTTCAAGGTCGCTACCTCGGTGCTGAACCTCAAGGAGGAGCAACTTGCGCTGAACAAGGAAGCGCTGCCGAAGGAGCGGGCAGCGTATATCGCCTCCATTCTCAAGGAATGCCATTCAGATCAGGACACCATCATCGCTGCTTCGCCAGACTTCACCCTAGTAAAGAGCACGGGCACTCATAGTAAGCGTGATGTCGGCTACATGTATAGCTATCAGCTTAACTTCGACTCAGGGCGCTGGGTCTGCATAGTCCTTGATACCGCAACGGAGCGTGTGCCGACGATGGATGGAGTGTGTGGATTTCTACGGAGGGTCTATGTGACCAAGCGGAGGAATCGCGTGATCGTCAAGGATTCTTTCGGGGATATCGCCATCGTCTATGTCCTACAAGGACGAGATCGCAAAGCTCCTTTCAGCCACACCTCGGCTTGGCGACCAGCCGACATCTCCGCTATGATTTCGACAGTGTACTATATTGAGAAGGAGTTCGATCCCAAGAGCCATGCCGTAGCGACAGGGAGGTATGTAAAGTAAATCCACTAAGCCATGAAGAAGCTATTCACCATCATCCTCTGCTGCCTCTGCGCCCAGATCACGCTGCTCTCGCAGATCATATACTCGGGGCGGGCCATCTCGTCCGAAGACAAGACGCCGATCCCCCTAGTGAACATCGTCCTCTTAGCGCAAGACTCCTCCTTCATCGCAGGCGGGGTCACCGACGAGCTCGGGCGCTATTTGATCACGATGGAGCAAGGGAAAGTCCCGCAGTGGATACGAGCGACCTGCATCGGCTATGAGGATCTACTGCGACCTATCAGCCGCTACCCTCGGGAAGGCGCAGAGCTCATCTTAGAGGTACAGACTAACCAGCTGCAGGATGTGACGGTTCGGGCGAAGCGCAAAGCCTTCAAGCTGAAGGATGGTGCATTCGTTGCCAACGTCGCAGCGGTGCCTTCACTCAGGAATAGCGGCTCGATCGACAACCTACTGAACCGCATCCCCTTCGTGCAGGGATCAGGCGGATCCTTCTCTGTGCTCGGCACGGGTGGTGAGGCTACCCTCTACCTGGATGGTCAGCGGGTGCAGGATGCGAGCATCCTCCAGCACCTCCGCTCCCAAGATATCGCAAGTGTCGAGGTCATCAATACCCCTGGCGCACAGTACAAGGCCTCCACGAATTCGGTGATCAAGATCCACACGATCAAGAAGCAGAATATGACCAGCCTCTCTGCTTCGCAATACGCCCTCCTGCAGCATCGCCTCAGCACCTATACTGGTGTCAACGTCGCTCACAGCAATGCTCGGGCTTATTGGAGCTTCAATGCGGGCTATAGCCACACCGCGATGGCGAGTGGGAATAGTGATTACTACAGCATGCCGAATGGGAGTGGAGACTTATTGGAGACCTTCAGCTCCTCAGATATGAGCAATCGAAGTGACTTCTTTATGGGTGGCTTAGGGCTGAATATATCCTCAGCTAAGGAGACGAACATCGGCTTTGTCTCCAATCTCAAGGTGGGTGCTGCGAAGTTCGATGTCGCTTCTGAGGGACTGATCCACAAGGAGAGCGGGATCGTGCGCCTGAATACTCCCTATACCTCGCAAATAGATTCACGTCCCTACAAATCCACGTCGAGCCTCTATTACAATGGGAAGATAGGTGCCACGAGTGTGAACGTCACCGATGAGATCCTCTTGGGGAGTGACAGCAATACCTCCATATACGACGAGGCGGGCACTTCGGCACACGCGCAGACCAAGGGAGCTCAGCGCTATGGCATGAACTCCCTGATGCTGTCCTTCCAGACACCTGTCAAGGGGGTGAAGCTGGGCTACGGCGCTGAGCTGGCCTTGAGCTTCAATAAGAATGAGCTGCAGCAGACGGAGCAAGGCATCGTGACTGACGTCGTTAGCTCCACGGTGAAGAATGGCCAAACGCTACTGGGCACCTTCGTTGATGTGAGGGCTCAGTGGCTGGGGCTGTCGTGGTATGCAGGCTTGCGATATGAGTATGAAGCCTCTTCCTATACGCAGAATGGTACGCGTGTCACCCGTCAGAAGCCCTCCCCTCACTTCCTAAGCCCCAGTTTCTCGCTGTCTTATTCGGGCGAAGATCTCCAAGCTACGCTGTCTTATCGTAAGAGCCTCCACCGCCCAGCGTACTCGTCCTTGAATAACTTCACACTCCTCGAGAATCAGTACGTCTACCAGCAGGGTAGTCCCTTCTTACTCAACGAGACCAATGATGCCCTACAGCTCCTCGGCACGTACAAGACGCTGTCCTTCAGCGCCAGCTATAACTACATTCGGAATACGGCGACCACAGCGCTAGCCCGCCACGAGACGAAGGCCGACGTGCTGCTCAAGCGTACGATAAATATCCCCAGCTATTCGACGCTCTCGCTGGGGCTGAATTGGAGTGATTCATTCGGTCCGTACTCTCCATCAATTGAGGTGGGATTCCAAAAGCAGTTCCTCAAGTATAGTGGCTTGACCTTCGATCGCCCGATGCTGGAGCTCTCGACAAGCCATTATGTAGAGCTGGGGAAGGGCTGGAGTGTGAACGCTGACGCCAGCTACTCAAGTAGAAGGCATCACCTCTTCAGCGAGTACTCTGCTCAGTGGAGCTACAGCCTGATGCTATCCAAGGAGGTCGGGAACTTCACCTTTGACCTCAGCCTGCAGAACCTCTTCCTTGACAACAAGCAGTACAGGACGCGCAGGATGGCAGGCATCTTTGCGCAGGAGATCGAAGCGCGGGACTTCTCGGGCGCCGGCTTGAATGTCTCCTACCGCATTCATTCCCTCAAGGCAGCCTACCGCAACAAGAAGACCAGCAGCGAAGGGCAGCGCTTTTAGCCCACCTCCCATCCACACCACGACGAAGCCCTTACCCATCTCAGCGAAGAAGGGTAAGGGCTTATCCTCATTTCCTTAGGTATAGTAAAAGGGTGCAAATCACTAGTGATTTGCACCCTTTACCGCGGAGAGAGAGGGATATGAACGCATCCCACCTATGTTGTTGTATGACAGGTTCTATCTAATCTAGTCAAGCGGGGAGTGTAGCAAAAGTGTAGCAGTTTTCTGACTGACTCTTGACTACTCTTCTGAATGGCTATTGGAAGTAAAACATCTCTCTTTTTCGGTTGACAAAGGTACAGAAAAACGAACGATAAGCAAAGCTTCTCTTTTATAGGTGTTTACGTAGATCCTTGCTACACAGTCTGGTGCACGGTGCAAGCCCTATATATAAGGGGCTTGCACCGTGCACCAGACTGTGTAGCTGGGCAAAAATGACGTGTTCTCTTGAAGGAAAACCTTTCCTATCTCTATCTTATATCAGCCCCATTGCAGCCCCGAAAGACATCTATATTGCATCTGATGCAAGACCTCTTGCATTGGGCGCATAAACTTGCACGAAACGGGTTGGTTGAGCTCGGATGCGTTTATAACTTTGAGTATATGGAAAAACTACTCGAGCTCCTGAGAGCTACTCGCCTGAAGAATGGAATTTCGCAAGACTATCTTGCTGTAAAGCTGGGAGTTTCCTCAAGCTCTGTCTCACGCTGGGAATCCAAAGGTAACTTCCCCAGTGTCGATAAGCTCTTTGAGTATGCAGAGCTTTGGGGGTTCACTCTTCAAGAGGTTCTTGCACTCAATGCAAATGCTCCTATTGAAGTCCCCAAGCCAGTTGGTAAGATTGAGATCTCAGCCTACGATAAAGCGAGCTTCAAGCGTCTTGTTGCACAACTACTCGAGGAGGGAGATGGTAACATTGAATTTGTCACAACACATATGAAGAGACCTTTGCACGGCACTAGAGGGGATCCAGGTTTATTCCATTTGCGTATGTTTCTGATATTTAGTGTCTTTATAGATAAAACAGTCGTATAGCTATGCCTACCAAACAAACCGAATCCGCTCCGAGCTTCCTGCAAGTTTATACGCAGGTGCGTCGCGACCGCATGAAGCACTCGTTCCTTCGACAGATCAGCGCTTGCGTTGACTGGCGAGGTATTCGTACGCTACTCAACAAGAAGTATACAAAGACCCAGAACGCCACAGGCAATCCAGCCTATGATGCCTTGATGATGTTCAAGATCCTACTGCTTCACACCTGGTACGGCCTGAGTGATTACGAAGTCGAAGAACGGATCAACGACTCCCTCCTCTTCAGCGAATTCCTCCTCTTGGATATGGGCCTTCCAGCTCCAGACCACAGCACCATCTGTCGCTTTCGCGCTGAACTGACGCGCTTGGGGATTATGGACAAGCTCCTTCGCGAGCTGAATAAGTAGTTCAAGAAGCACGGGATTAGCCGTATTGACCAAGGGGCTATCGTGGATGTGAGCATTGTGGATAGCCCGCACGCTCCCGATGGAAGTATCCTCATCGAAGTGGCGGACGACCGAGAGG
The DNA here is from genome assembly GCF_943169685.1 of Porphyromonas bobii. Taxonomy (NCBI): domain Bacteria; kingdom Pseudomonadati; phylum Bacteroidota; class Bacteroidia; order Bacteroidales; family Porphyromonadaceae; genus Porphyromonas; species Porphyromonas bobii. The sequence continues at coordinate 9,281 of NZ_CALPBU010000003.1, read as the reverse complement.
ACTTGCGCACCGAAGAAGAGCAAGCCCAAGAGCCGGCTTATCAGTATGAACTCAAAAGTCGCAAACCAGGGGGGGATACGGAAGCTCGTTGGGTGCGCAAAGGCAGACACTAGCGCTATGGGTACAAAAAGCACGTGCTGATCGATGGACAAGGGTTGGTAGAGAGCGTAATTACCACGCCAGCCAATTGTGCCGATACGGTGGTATTGCCCGAGTTGATAGAGAAGGCTGAGCTTACGCAGGGCGTTAGTCTCTTGCCGATAAAGGTTATTGTAGCAAGAAGAACTCAGCTTGTCTCTTTGAGCACGGCTTGATTGATGGGATTATGCTCAAGGCGCAGAAGGGGATGAAGCTCACAGAGCGACAACGTGAACTGAATAACGCCATCAGCAAAATGCGCTGTTTGATAGAGCGTACCTTCGGGAGTATTCGAAGGTGGTTTTCAGGAGGGCGATGTCGCTACCGAGGGCTTGAGCGAACGCATACACAGAATATCTTGGAGGCTATGGCATACAATCTGAAGCGTATGCCTGGGCTTCTTGTGCTCCAGAGCGCCAAATAGCCCGGGAAAGCCCCCTCTCGGGAGGATGATCCTCCCGGGAAGGGGGCAAGGGGGAGAGACAGCCATCCCACTTCTCAGCCTAAAGATCCCAATTTTCGAGGCAAGAAGGTGCAAGCTGTGAAGAGATGGCCTTGCGCAATGGTCTCGATAGGTGCAATAGGTCTAATAAGTCCAATAGCCAAAGCCCTCTGTCACAATCATTCCTAGAGCAAAAAACAGACCATGCCGAGAAAGGGAATAGCATACATACAGAGACCATCGTAATCACCTATGTAAGGTGATTACAGCGGACATACCGTGTCCTCTCTCACCCCTCTCAAAATCCCGTAGCTAGAGCTGTCTCCGTGATCGATACAAGCAATGAGTACTGGGTCGAGGATAGGGGCAGTAGGGTGAGGGAACTAGGCCTATCGGCAGAATCTGTGGGGTCAGGGAGTACACAGGGGGGGTAGATAGGGGCAGGAGGGTGAGGGAGCTAGGCCTATCAGCAGGATCTGTAGGGTCGAGGGGTGGAGAAGGAGAGGGCGGGGAGGTAGCGGTAGTACCTTGGTGGGGGAGGAGATTTTTCGGGCATAATCACTACCTTTGGTACACACAACGCAAATAGACATCAATATGTCCATCAGACTTACCGAAGACCAGATACTACAGCTCGCACCCGATGCCGCCTCTGTCAAGGCTGGACAAGGACAGGCAAAGACCAGCAAATGGCCCCTGCTGCGATGTGGCGAAAGAGCTTTGTGGGGACACTGCCAGGGCTCGGGGTCATCCCCCTACCAGACGATAGTAGACCTTACGAATATTGCCTTTAAGTGCTCATGCCCTAGCCATAAGTTTCCCTGCAAGCATGCCCTAGGCCTCCTCCTGCTCTATGCTCGCAGTGAGTCCGCCTTCGCCCAAGAGGACGAGCCCGAGTGGGTCACCTCCTGGATCGACAAGCGTGCAGAGACAGCTGAGAAGAAAGCTCAGCGTGAGGAGCGCAAGAAGGAGGGCGAGAAGGTCAAAGACCCCAAGCAGGCAGAGCGTCGGCAGGCCAATCGCCATGCCAAGATCTTGGTGGGAATGCAGGAGCTGGAGCTGTGGATGAAGGATCTACTGCGTACGGGTCTGATGCACGTAGCCTCTAGCCAGCGGGGGAGTATCTACGAGATGGCACGTAGGATGGTGGATGCGCAGGCCTCGGGGGTCGCCCAGCGGCTCTACGAGATCTACGAGATCGACTACAACGCTGAGGGCTGGAAGGAGCTCCTCCTCGATCGCCTCTCCCGTCTCTACCTCTTGATCTCTGCCTACCGTAGGATAGAGACCCTCAGTGAGGACTGGCAGGTGGAGCTTAGGACAATGGTCGGTATCCCTCAGTCACAGGATGAGGTGCTCGCTGGCGAAGGAGTGGAGGATGATTGGCTTGTCCTCTATACCGAGGAGCGTAGCACGGGCGATAACCGCACCGAGGTCGCCCACCTCTACGGACTGCAGAGTGGACGATATGCCGTGCGCTTGACCTTCATTGTGCCCGGTCGCCCGTCTATGGAGCTTAGCTTGATGGAGGGAGTAGTCTATCGGGCGAAGCTCTTCTTTTATAAGGGAGTGCTCAACAGCCGAGCCTTGGTACAGGATGCCACCCATACAGAGAAGACCTTTGTCCCTCAGAGCTTTGGCAGTATCGAGGAGGGAATGGCATACTATCGAGAGCGGATGGGGCAGAACCCCTTCGCCCAGCACACCTCTCTCTGTCTCGCGGAGGTAAGGATCTGCCCAGAGGGCGAGTCCTTCGCACTCTATGACGCTAGGGGTAGGCGACAGCCTGTCTCCATAAGGCGAGAGGATGGACTTTCCTTCCTGACCCTAACGGGCGGAAGACCTTGCAATGCCTTCGTCATCATCAGCGAAGGCGAGTGGCGGCTCATCTCCATTTGGTACGATGGGCACTACCGCATCACACAGCATGAGTATCACACCAAGGAGTATGAGTAGTACAACGAATAGTCTTGTTAGCCTAGCTCTGCTGGGCACCCCAGGTAGGGCGGTGGCCTGTCCCCTGCCCGAGCTGCAGGCAGAGTGGGAGAAGATACAGCAGGGGAGTGAGGACAGCGAGGAGGCCTTCTATCGCTTAGCTGCGATGGTCTTCGCTTATCGTCGGGCAGGTCTCTTGCCCGAGGAGCAGGAGGTGAGCTACCCACTGACGGAGCCCCTTGAGGAGACGCAACCCTTCCTCCCGCAGGAGCCTTCCCTCATCCTTCGTAGCCTGCTCAGCAATAGGCTGACCGCTACCCTTGCCTATGGGCTAGACCTAGTGGCTGAGGAGGGGCTGATCCTTCGCCCCGAGTATGTGTACGAGCTACTAAGCACGGTACTCAAGAAGGGCAGTGGCTACAATGTAGCTTGTAGAGCCAACGCCCTCAAGGTCTCGGGCAATAGAGGTAAGTGGCTACTCCCGCTCCTCGAGGTAGAGGAGGAGAGTCCCCTAGATCTAGAGCACTGGGAGCTATCTGGTCAGCAGGCTCGCCTACAACTCCTCAAGCAGGTGCGTAGGGAGGATCCTCGAGCTGCGATACCTCTTGTCGAACGTACTTGGCGTGAGGAGACGGCCTCCAATAGAGAGGCTCTGCTCTCGTGCTTCAGTATAGGACTTAGCCAAGAGGACGAAGAGTTCCTCACCGCCGTGATGGCGAAGGATCGCAGCCAGAAGGTGCGTGAGGTCGCCCGTTCGCTTCTCGAGAGCCTACCCAAGGGGCAGCTCGTCAGACGCTACTGCGAGCTCCTAAAGGGACAGCTGAAGTATGGGCGCATACTAGGCTGGTCATATACCCCGATCCCCTACAGCCCCGAACTCAAGGAGCTGGGTATCGCCGAGGTCAGCCCCAACAAGGGCGAGAGCGATGAGCACTACATCCTGCGCCAGATAGCAGAGCGTGTACCCCTGACCTTCTGGATGGAGTTCTACGAGACGAGCGATCCGATGAAGGCTGCCCAGCGACTTGCCAAGAACCCACCCTTTGCCTCCTACTTTTCCATAACTAGTCCGATCGTAACCCTACGAGACAGGCACTGGGCCTACTGGGTACTGCAGGAGCAGTGTGATAGCAAGACCCTCGAGGAGCTCGTGGGGCTTCTTAGCCCAGGGCAACGAGAGGATATAGACCTACGGAAGTACAACGCTCGCCACGGCATACCCGAGCAATGGGTCACGGAGGGTGAGGAGATGTGGGGGCCTCGCTTCTCCCTGGCGTTCCTGAAGATCGTCAGTGCCTGCTACGTCTACTATCGCCTAGCGAAGACGGAGCAGATAGGTCTATCCCTACACCCCGACGTACAGTCCTTCCTCTACAATCTCCTGCACGGAGAGGATGCAGAGCATGTACCCGATATGACCCCATCCAAGCGAGCCTTCCTAGAGGATCTTCTCCTGATCATGCAGACGAAGGCCGCCCTAGACAAAACATTCCCAAAGACTAAATAAAACCACTACATACGTATAATATGAGCACATTACTAAGGCAACATGCCGAGCAACTCTTCGCAGAAGAACTTCACGAGCTAAAGAAGAACGAGACCAACCCAATCCCCGATAACTGGGTGCTATCACCCCAGTCGGTCGTCACCTATCTCCTCGGGGGGAAGCTCAAGAACGGATTCGAGGTAACCCCGAAGTACATAGGCCGCAGACGCCTCATGGAGATAGCCGTAGCAACCCTCGTGACCGATCGTGCCCTCCTGCTCTATGGGCTCCCCGGGACAGCCAAGAGCTGGGTCAGTGAGCACCTAGCTGCCGCTATCTCCGGTAACTCTACCCTCATCGTACAGGGTACTGCAGGTACGGGCGAGGAGGCTATACGCTATGGGTGGAACTATGCCCGCCTACTAGCCGAAGGGCCAAGCGAAGGGGCACTCGTCGAGACTCCCGTCATGAAGGCTATGAAGGAGGGTAAGATAGCTCGTGTAGAGGAGCTCACCCGCATTGGCTCCGATGTGCAGGATACCCTCATCACCATCCTCTCGGAGAAGGCGATGCCTATACCCGAACTGAACCAAGAGGTGCAGGCCATACGAGGCTTCAACGTCATCGCCACGGCGAACAACCGAGACAAGGGGGTCAATGACCTCTCTAGCGCCCTCAAGCGTCGCTTCAATACCGTCATCCTCCCACTCCCTGATACACTGGATGAGGAGATCGATATCGTGCGCAGACGAGTCGAGAGCTTCGAGCAGGTGATGAAGCTACCAGCAGAGAAGCCTGCACTAGAGGAGATACGTCGTGTGGTCACTATATTCCGTGAGCTACGTTCTGGGGCTACCGCTGATGGTAAGACCAAGCTCAAGAGCCCCACGGGGACACTTAGTACGGCAGAGGCGATCTCGGTGGTGAATAACGGCCTTGCTATGGCTGGCTACTTCGGTGATGGTGCACTACATGCTGAGGACTTGGTCTCGGGTATCCTCGGTGCTGTCGTTAAGGATCCCGTGCAGGATAAGATCGTCTGGCAGGAATACATGGAGACCGTCGTCAAGCAACGTGACGGGTGGAAGGACATCTATCGTGCTTCGCGTGACATGATCTAGTACCATGGCTACGTATATACTTGGGGTCAGGCATCACGGCCCGGGCTCTGCTCGGCGTGTACGGGAGCGTCTCGAGGCTCTCCGCCCTGATCTAATACTCGTAGAGGGACCACCCGAGGCGGAGGAGCTCCTAGGACAGGTAGCTAGAGAGGGCATGAAGCCCCCCGTAGCTCTCCTGGCCTACGAGCCTACGAATCCTCAGAATGCGGTCTTCTATCCCTTCGCAGCCTTCTCCCCCGAATGGCAGGCGATGCTCTACGCAGCCACTCAGGGTACGGAGCTACACTTCTTTGACCTACCCCTTATCTATCGCTTAGCCCAGACAGAGGTGAAGGCAGAGGAGACGAGCGAGGCAAGCCCAAGCGAAGCTCCCACTGACGAGGCTACAGAGGAGCTGTCTACTCCCCCTACAGAGCAGACCGAGTCGTCTACCTCAGCTACAGACGAAGAGTCCCCCGTGGAGGTGAGCGCAGTCCTTCCCCCCGATGAGGAAGAGCTAGAGGATGCCTTTATCTCTCCCGACCCCTTCGATGTCCTCGCAGAGATCGATGGCTTATCGGATGGGGAGGCTTGGTGGAATCTTCGTATCGAGAGTAGTCCCGACGGGGCAGAGGTCTTCGAGGCGGTGAGCGAAGCTATGACTGCCCTTCGGGAGGCCTTCCCCGAACGTACGAGTGAGCACGACCTCGTACGTGAAGCGTGGATGCGTAAGCAGATACGAGAGGCCGAGCGAGCAGGTGATCGGGTCATCGTCGTCATCTGTGGCGCATGGCATGCCCCAGCCCTAGAGGCAAGAGCCAAGATCAAAATCAAGGAAGACAATGAACGACTAAAGGGTCTTCCCAAGACGAAGATTACCTGCACGTGGATCCCCTGGACCTACGACCGCCTATCCCTATATAGCGGTTATGGTGCAGGTATCACTTCCCCAGGATGGTATGACTATCTGTGGTATCACCCCGAGGATGATGGTACGCTCTGGGTCAGTAGGATGGCCAAGCATCTTCGTCGGAAGAATATGGACACCTCCGTGGCACATGTTATCGAGACCGTACGTCTGGCTCACGCTACTGCTGCCCTGAAGGAATACCCACGTGCCCTACTAGAGGACTATAATCAGGCAGCTATTACCGTTATGGGCTTCGGCGATCCGATCCTACTGGATCTGATCAAGGAGGAGCTAGTCATCGGTAATCGCCTTGGCTCTGTACCCGATGATGTGCCTAAGGTGCCCCTCTTGGTGGACATTGAGCGGCAACAGAAGCGACTTCGCTTGCCCTTCACCTCCGAGATCAAGACCGTAACCCTTGACCTGCGTAAACCACTAGACCTAGAGAAGAGTATCTTCATCCATCGCCTTGATCTACTCGGCATCGGCTGGGGGACAGAGCGGGGAGTCTCGGGCAAGGGCACCTTCAAAGAGCAATGGGAGCTCTACCATAAGCCCGAGCAGATCATATCTATCATCGAGCGGGCTGTGTGGGGCAACACCCTACAGCAGGCTACCGAAGCCTACATGAGCCATCAGGCGATGGAGGCGCAGAGCATACGCCGTCTCGCCGAGCTCCTAGATGAAGCTATCCCTGCCGACCTCCCGGGGCTGGTGACGATGATGACTAAGAGGCTCGACGAGCTATCTGCCTCCGCTGGCGATGTCGGGGAAATGCTAGATACGATCCCCAAGCTCATACGCATCCTGCGCTACGGCTCTGTACGTGCCTTAGACTTCTCTCACCTAGAGGGTATACTACGGGTAATGGTAGCACGTAGCGTAGCTGGGGGCTTGCAGGCCTGCTCAGGTATCGACGAAACAGCCGCAGACGATCTATATAACTCCCTAAGGGAGGTAGACCAAGCTCTTATGACCCTAGCAGACGAAGAGCTTAGGGAGCTGTGGCTCGCCTTCCTCGAGGAGCTTCGTACCTCTTCGCAGGTGCATCCTTTGCTAGCTGGTATGGCGACGTTGCTCCTTAACCAAGCTGACCGCTTGTCCAGCGAACAGATCGCACATAGTCTCTCCTACCACAGCTCGGTAGGGATGAAGCCTCTGGATATGGCGTATTGGCTCGAGGGCTTCCTTCGTTCCTCTTCCACGCTCCTCTTGCTGGAGGATCGTCTCTGGGAGTTGGTCAATGACTGGATCTGCGGTATCACGGCGGAGAACTTCCACGAGCTACTTCCGGTGCTGCGTAGGACCTTCTCAGAGTACTCTCCAGCCGAAAGGCGCAACCTCGGGGAGAAGGCTCGTCACTATGATGGCAAGCGCTCCTCGACCCAGAGTGTCGGGATGAGTACAGAGCCCCTGGACCATGCCGAGGCAGCTCGTGTCCTGCCCTTACTTCACCTATTCTTAGGATTAGACTAGACAAAAGAGATGATGCAAGAAGAATATCTGAAGCGCTGGCGACTGATCCTCGGTGGAGATGAAGCCGATGGCACCGGTGTGAGCCTCTCGAAGGAGGAGATACGGATGGATGAGTGCCTCGAGGCAGTCTACGACTCTGACCGCTCGGCGGGACTAGGGAGTTCGGCTCCCAAGGTCAGCCGATGGCTGGGGGATATACGAGAGTTCTTCCCCCAGAGTGTCGTGCAGGTCATCCAGCGGGATGCTGTATCACGTCTTCACCTCCATGAGCTTCTGACAGAGCCCGAGATGCTCGAGGGAGTCGTACCTGACGTTCACCTAGTAGCTACCCTCATGTCCCTATCGAGAGCTATACCCGAGAAGAGCAAGGCTACGGCTCGGGAGATCGTCCGCAAGGTCGTCGATGAGCTCCTTAGGAAGCTCGCTGGACCTACCCAGCAGGCGGTCACGGGGGCACTCAACAGGTCCTCCCGACGTCGCAATCCTCGCTACAACGAGATAGACTGGAATACTACGATCACGAAGAACCTCAAGAACTACCAACCCGACTATAAGACCATCATCCCCGAGATCCGTATAGGCTATGGGCGACGACGCAAGGCCATGAAGGACATCGTCCTCTGCATCGACCAGAGCGGCTCAATGGGTGCCTCGGTCGTCTATTCGGGGATCTTTGGTTCGGTGCTTGCCTCTATCCCTGCCGTCAGTACCCGTATGGTCGTCTTCGACACAGAGGTAGCGGATCTCACGGATGAGATGGAGGATCCTGTGGACCTGCTCTTCGGAGTCCAGCTCGGGGGAGGAACGGATATTGACCGAGCTCTGCACTACTGCATGGAGCGTATTACACGTCCAGAGGATACGACGCTAGTATTAGTGACGGACCTCTACGAGGGGGGCAACGAGCGGGAGATGCGCAAGAAGTTCGTCCGGCTGGTACAGTCGGGGGTACAGCTGATCGTCCTCCTAGCCCTCAACGACGATGGTTCGCCTTCCTATGATCGGGGTAACGCAGCATTCCTAGGTACCCTTGGGGTACCCGCCTTTGCTTGTACCCCGGACAAGTTCCCCGAGCTGATGTCGGCGGCGATCAATAAGCAGGACCTCAACCTCTGGATCGCTCAGAATATCAAGAGCTAGCCGTCATCGAGAGCAAAGGGTGGGTAGGGAATGCCCATAATGACATTGTGTATTTGTATTGTTTCGTGTAGTCCCCTGCTTCGCGAGGGTGATCCTTTGGCGGGGCAGGGGCTAGCGATTTAGCCCCAAAGGCTGATACATAGCAGTTCCTGACGCTCTACGCAAAGAATCTACGTATTCCTACCTACCACACCTATATCTCCTGGCTTTTGTCAGGGCTGTGCCTTCTCCAATCACCTTATTAGGAGACCTTTGCACGGCACTAGAGGGGACCCAGGTTTATTCCATTTGCGTATGTTTCTGATATTTAGCATCTTCATAACCAAAACAGTCGTATCGCTATGCCTACCAAACAAACCGAATCCGCTCCGAGCTTCCTGCAAGTTTATACGCAGGTACGTCGCGACCGCATGAAGCACTCGTTCCTTCGACAGATCAGCGCTTGCGTTGACTGGCGAGGTATTCGCACACTACTCAACAAGAAGTATACAAAGATCCAGAACGCCACAGGAAATCCAGCCTATGAAGCCTTGATGATGTTCAAGATCCTACTACTTCAGACCTGGTACGGCCTGAGTGATTACGAAGTCGAAGAACGGATCAACGACTCCCTCCTCTTCAGCGAATTCCCCCTCTTGGATATGGGCCTTCCAG